>NZ_CALNCS010000142.1 GCF_937875145.1 Alkalibaculum bacchi
TGGCAGCTTGACTTTAGCTCCTCTTCAAGGCAATTTGAGCATAAAAGAAGGAGGAAAGTTGATTGCTTATGGAATGGAGCGGGGAATTAATTTTTTGGATACGGCTACCCTTTACGAGAATTATGGTGCCATTGGTAAGGCAATGGAATATTCTAAAAAGGAACTAATCGTAGCGACTAAATCTTATGATTACGACAAAATAGGTGCACAAAAGAATTTGCATAAGGCATTAAAAGAATTAAACAGAGATTATATTGATATCTATTTGCTTCATGAACAGGAGAGTATTCATACGATTCGTGGTCACTGGGAAGCTATTGAATATTTAATAAAAGAAAAAGAAAAAGGTACTATTAGAGCCCTTGGCATTTCCACTCATCGAGTTGAAGGGGTTTATGGAGCATGTGAAATCCCGGAATTAGAGGTCATACATCCTATTATAAATGTAAAGGGTTTAGGTATTGAGGACGGGAATAGAGAAGATATGGAAAAAGCTATCTCTTATGCTAAATCAAAGGGCAAGGGAATTTATGCCATGAAAATCTTTGGTGGCGGAAATCTGTCTAAGGATACAGAAGAGTGTTTTAAATATGCCCTTAATTTAAGGGATTTAGACTCTATGGCTATAGGCATGATTACTCGTGATGAAATAGACTATAATATTAATAAAATTTTAGGGCTTAAAATAGACGAGAGTTTATCGAGTAAAGTAAAAAATCGGAATAAAAAACTATTAGTAGAATTTTGGTGTACTGGCTGTGGTACATGTGTAGAAAAGTGTCACCAAAACGCCATGGAAATCATCCATGGAAAAGCAGAAGTAAATTCAGAAAAATGTTTGGTATGTGGCTATTGTGGAGCCTATTGTCCACAATTTTGTATAAAGGTTGTGTAAGATGAAAGATAGAATACTTGGCTTAGATGTGGGAGATAAGTATGTCGGAGTAGCTGTTTCAGATTTACTCGGGATTACTGCCCAAGGAGTAAGTACCTTAAAGAGACAAAAACTAGATGAAGATTTAGATCAAATAAAAAAAATTGTTGAAGAGTACCAAGTAAAGCAAATTGTAATAGGTTTGCCTAAAAATATGGATGGATCTATAGGAATGCAAGGTAATAAAGCACTCAATTTTGGGAATTATCTAAAGAAGAGGCTGGACTGTGAGATTATCTTTTGGGACGAGCGACTTACGACCAAAATAGCTCAAAATATCCTCATTGAAGGAAATGTGCGAAGAGAAAAACGAAAAGCCTTTATTGATAAGATAGCAGCTCAAAGTATTTTACAAAATTATATGGATTCGCTGTAATGCACAGTATGTTACCGGATGGAAATGGCATGATGACTAGAAATTAGAGCACTCTGTTTATTTCTTGTGGTTAATATAAAGGGAATATAAAAAATAAAAATTAGGAGGACAAAAATGAACGAAGAAAATGAAAACAGAATTGTACTGTTAGACGAAGAAGGAAATGAAGTAGAGTTTGAGTTAATTGTAACGATTGAAAAAGAAGGGGTAGAATATGCTCTTCTTTTAAATGTTGAAGAAGAAGAAGGAGATATGTACGCATTTAGAATCGATCAAGACGAAGAAGGCGATATTCTTCTTCCTGTAGAAGATGAAGAAGAGATTATAATGATTCAAGATCTTTACGATCAACTTATACAAGAAGAAGAATAATTTTTGAAATAGATTTGATATTTAATATAAGTAGAATCATATTCAGTAGAAGGTAAATACCTCCTACTGAATAGTATCCGTAAGACAATAAACTAAAAATCTTGAAATAGGACTTTTGTGCTCGTAATGAGATGAAATTTGTATTATTTGACCATTCGACAAGATGAGCGTATTGTGATACAATCATAAATGATAATAATTATTAAATGATAAGTGGTGAAGAATCATGTCTACTATTAGCCTAAATCGAGTTCTTTCAATTGTAAAAGAAAATGGGCATAAGTTAACGCCTCAAAGGCGGTATATTATTGAGATAATGATGAAAAATAATCAAGAACATTGGAGCACTGAAGAGATTTATGCAGAAGTAAAAAAGGTGTGTCCGGAAATTGGAATTGCAACAGTATATCGTACAGTACAAATGCTTGAGGAATTAAATTTATTGACAAAGCATCATTTTAGTGAAGGTTGTTCTAGATATGAATTTGCAGATGAAACCAAAAATCACAACCACCATCATATAGTGTGCACAAAATGTGGGAAGGTCATGGAAATTCAAGATACTTATTTTGATGAATTAGAGCACCATATTCAAGACGATATGAATTTTAATATTACAAATCACACAGTAACCTTTTATGGAATATGTGAGCATTGTAAAGAGTAAATAGTCGGAACGGATCATATAGAAAGGAGTATAGAATGGCAACAAAGAAAAGCAAATTAAAAATTATACCATTGGGGGGACTAGGAGAAGTAGGAAAAAACATTACCCTATTTGAGTATAAAAAGGATATTATTATTGTAGATTGTGGGGTAGCTTTCCCAGATGAAAGTATGTTCGGAATCGATGCCGTGTTACCTGATTACACCTATCTTGTAAATAACAAAGATAGAATAAAAGCGGTTCTTTTAACTCATGGTCACGAAGACCATATTGGTGGATTACCGTATATGTTAAAACAAATTGACGTGCCTATATACGGAACGAAACTTACGATTGGGTTAGTTGAAAATAAATTAGCTGAACATAAACTCTTAAACACTACTACTAGAAAAGTAGTAAAAGCCAAAGATAAAATTCAAATCGGAGGTTTTGAAATAGAGTTTATTCAAACAAATCATAGCATAGCGGATAGTGTGGCTATGTGTATTAAATGTGAAGCTGCAACAGTAATTCATACAGGAGACTTTAAAATTGACTATACTCCTATTGATGAAAATGTCATTGACCTTAAGAGATTTACAGAACTTGGCTCTGAAGGCGTTGATTTACTAATGGCAGATAGTACCAATGTTGAACTTCCGGGTTATACAGTATCGGAACGATCCGTAGGAAAGACATTTATGTCTTTGTTTGATGGAGTAGAAAGTAGAATTCTCGTGGCAACTTTTGCATCGAATATTCATAGAGTTCAGCAAGTTGCAGATGCAGCAAGAGCTCATAACCGAAAAGTGGCAATCAGTGGTAGAAGTATGGTAAACGTAACGAAGACAGCACGAGAATTGGGGTATTTGCATATTCCAGATGACTGTATCGTAGATATTAGAGATATCAATAAATACGAACCTAATGAAATTGTCGTAATCACTACAGGAAGCCAAGGGGAACCTTTAGCAGCTCTTAGTAGAATGGCAGCAGGTGAATACAGGCAATTGTCTATAAATAGAGGAGATTTAGTTATTATCTCAGCATCTGCTATACCAGGAAATGAAAAGATGATTACAAAGGTCATTAATAATTTGTATAAATTAGGTGCAGAAGTCGTTTACGAAAAACTAGCTGATATCCATGTGTCTGGTCATGCAAAACAAGATGAGTTGAAACTGATCCACACTTTAGTTAGCCCCAAATTCTTTATGCCCGTTCACGGTGAGTACAGAATGTTAATGAGACATGTTCAATTAGCTGAAGAATTAGGAATGCCTGAAGGAAATGCCATAGTTACCGAAAATGGCGCTGTTGTAGAAGTGGACAAAACTAGTTGTAAAGTTGTCGGAAGAGTACCTTCTGGAATTACCTTAGTAGATGGACTAGGAATTGGAGACGTTGGAAATATTGTCTTGAGAGATCGTAAGCACCTTTCAGAGGATGGTTTATTTATTGTAGTAGTAACATTAAGCAAGGGTAAAACTGTAGCAGGACCGGATGTAATATCGAGAGGTTTTGTATATGTCAGAGAATCTGAAGAATTAATCAGTCAATCTAGAGACGTGGTAAAAGCTGCGCTTGCTAAATGTGAAGAAAAGAACATTCACGAATGGAATAAAATAAAGGGTGAAATTAAAGATTCATTAGAACATTTCTTATATGAAAAAACTATGAGAAAGCCAATGATTTTGCCAATTATTATGGAAGTATAATTCACTTTATAGTCACAAGTCTCCCACTTATATTAGGATTTTTAAGTGGGAGTACTGATAAGTGTTTACCAAAAGCTGAAAACATCGCTTGACACGTAGACTCAATAAAACGAGTAGTTAGTAATAAGCAATTTTTTAATTGCTTATTACTAACTATTAATTATCTCGCCGGAGGTCTTATGAAAAATAAAAGAAAAAAAATGTTATTGATACTACTACTGGTTATAGTAAGTATTGGTACTTTCGTGTTATATTATTATAATAGTATAAAGCCCCTTAATCGCAATGGAGAAGAGAAACTAGTAGAAATCCCTTTGGGGTATTCGCTAGTAGATATAGCTGATTTACTGGAGGATGCTCATATTATAAAAGACAAATTAAGTCTGAAAATCTATGCTGTTACAAAAGGATATGCAGGTCAAATTAAAGCTGGAAAATATATTTTAAGTTCTAGTTATTCTGTAGGGGAAATCGTAGGAAAAATTGCTAAAGGGGAGACCGCCAGGGAAAGTATTGTTATAACGATACCTGAAGGGTGGAATCTTTCACAAATAGGAGAAGTACTAGAGAAAAATGAATTAGTATCGAAAGATGAGTTTATAAAGGAAACAAGTAATATTGCTAAATATCAAGAGAAATTTCCTTTTCTTTCAGGTATTAAGAATATAGAGGAAAGAAGTTTAGAAGGGTATTTATTTCCAGATACATATTATTTTAACAAAGAAGATGATTCAGAAATAATTATTAAAAAGATGTTATCTCGCTTTGGGCAAATATTAAAACCAGAATATGAAGAGCAAGCAGAATCTCTTAATATGACCATCGACGATATTGTTATACTGACGTCTATTGTGGAACAAGAAACAAAATATCCAGAAGACCGACCTAAAGTTGCAGAAGTGTTTTATAATCGATTAGAGGTAAATAAGCCGTTGCAATCTGATATTACGGTATTGTACGCATTAGGAGTAAAAAAGGAAAAAGTCTTGTACAAGGATTTAGAAGTAGAATCTAAATACAATACCTATAAATACCCAGGCTTACCTATTGGACCTGTAGGCTCTTTTTCAGAAGCAGCTCTAAAAGCCACATTGTATCCTGATGACAATGACTACCTTTATTTTATTGCAAAACCAGATGGGTATTGCGTATTCAACAAAACGTTTGAAGAGCACAATGTAGATGTGAATAAATACTTACGCTAATAAAAGAACAGCCATTAGTCGCTAGTCCCTAGCCCTGTGACGATGTTATGATATGTATGCTTTGCAGAAACTCCAGGGGACACATTTAAAATGTGTCCCCTTCTATGTGCAAAAAATCAAACTCTACGGTTTTTATGATAGAGACTAAAGGCTAAGGACTATGAATTAAAGACTAGGGTCTAGAAACGAGCTCTTTGTGGAACAATTTTGATACAAATATAAAAAAATGATATAATATGAAAAATTACTAAGACAAGCCTTGAGGTGACGAAAAAATGAGTAATATAAATTACGATTATATAGAAGATTATCTTAGGGGTCTTCTTCACGAAGAAGACCCTCTATTATGTGAATTAGAATCTTATGCTATGGAAAACCACGTACCCATTATTCATCCAGAAGTAAAGCAATTACTCTCTGTGATCATTAAGAGTAAGAAAATAGAATCGATTTTAGAAGTTGGTACGGCCATTGGTTATTCCTCTATTGCCTTTTGCAAAGCAATGCGGAAAGGCAAGGTTACTACTGTTGAGATTAATGAAGATATGAAAAACCTTGCTACTGAAAATATCAAAAGAGCTGGATATGAAAATAATATTGATATCATCCTAGGAGATGCCAATGAAGCCATTAAAGACATTACAGGAAAGTACGATTGTATCTTTTTGGATGGTGCAAAAGGACATTATGTCCATTTGCTAGAGGACTGCTTAAACTTATTAAATCCAGGAGGATTGCTTATTTCAGATAATGTTCTCTTTAGAGGCATGATTGCTAGTAAGGAGCTTGTCAAAAGAAGAAAGATTACTATTGTAAAGAGAATGCGAAAATACCTTGAAGTCATCTCAGAGCATCCCCAACTAGAAACTAGTATTGTACCTATTGGAGATGGATTGGCGATTAGCTATTATAAGGCAGAAAGCAAAATCTTAGAAGCGAAAAATAGTAGCCAACTACCTTAGAAGATACAAGTTATAAAACTACCGCTTAATTATCGTTTAGCAACTGTTGTTCGACAACTGTTCAAAAAAGGAGAGTATGACTTATGAAAAAACCAGAGCTGCTTGCACCAGCTGGAAATATGGAAAAATTAAAATTTGCATTACATTACGGTGCTGATGCTGTATATTGTGCGGGAAGTCGTTTTGGACTTCGCGCTAAGGCAGGTAATTTTGGGCCACAAGAATTAAAAGAAGCTGTAGAATACGTCCATAATCGGGGCAAAAAAATCTACGTTACCATGAATATTATTGCTCACAATGAAGACTTTGAAGGTATGAAAGAGTATATTAAATACCTAGAAGAATTAAAAGTAGATGAAGTCATTGTAGCGGATCCAGGGATCATAGGATTAATAAGAGAGACAGCACCAAATCTTAAAATTTCTATGAGCACTCAAGCCAATACGACAAATTACTACAGTGCTAAATTTTGGCATGACATGGGTGTAAAGAGAATCGTTTTAGCGAGAGAGATGAGCCTAAAGGAAGTAAAAGAAATTGTGCGTAATACCCCAGATACTCTAGAAATTGAAACATTCATTCATGGGGCAATGTGCATATCTTACTCAGGCAGATGCCTTCTTAGCAATTACATGGCTAATCGGGATGCCAATAAGGGGGATTGTGCTCAGCCTTGCAGATGGAACTATTCTCTAGTGGAGAAGACGAGAGAAAACGAGCACTTTCCCGTTTACGAAGATGAAAGAGGAACATATGTATTTAATTCAAAAGATCTCTGTTTAATAGACCAAATTCCAGCATTAATCGATGCAGGAATAAATAGTTTTAAAATTGAAGGACGAATGAAAAGCGTGTTTTACGTTGCTAGTGTAACGAATGCATACAGAAAAGAAATAGATCGCTATCTGAGTGATCCTGAAAACTATACATTTGATCCAGAGAGTTTTGAGGAGCTTAGAAAAATCAGCCATAGACAGTATACAGGTGGCTTTTCTCAAAATAAACCAACGAATAAAGATCAAAATTACGATTCTAGCACTTATGTAAGAAATTACGACTTTGTAGGTGTAGTATTAGACTACGACGAAAAAAGCCAAATAGCTACTATAGAACAGAGAAACAAGATCGAAATAGGGGATCATATCGAAATCATGACACCAAAAGAAGAGTTTAAAACTCAAACCGTTACAGAACTATACGACGAAACAAATGAACCCCTAGAATCCACTCCGCATCCAAAAATGATCTTCAAAATGAAGATGACTCAACCAGTAGCAGCAATGGATTTGTTGAGAAAGAAAGTTTGAAAAGACGGTTAGACAGGAAAAACGCATAGTTTCCCTTTATTTGGTACAAAATAATAGTATCAAACAAAGGGAGTTTTTTTATGCGTAGAGATCGAATCGTTACCTTTGCCTTTATCATCTTATTAACGGTTACTATTATAGGAGCTCGAACTGCTTATTTGCTACTAGACGACAGTAGTAATGTGGCTTCTTCTGTCTCTAATCAAATAGACAGAGGTAGCACTTTATTTTATCCTAGAGGTCGCATAATGGATCGAAATGGGATTGTATTAAGTCCAAAGGTAAACAAAAAAGAAGGAGAAGTTCCTATAAAAGAATACGTAGCGGATGTGGGGGAAGATGTGGTCGGAAAAGTCTCTTATAATCCTGAGGATACGACAGCTGAAGGGATAAAAGGAGAGTCTGGTTTACAGGCTTTATACGATTCTGCACTCAATGGAGGCAGTCCTATTAAGATTTCTACTTATAGAGATGGACGAAATGAGGAGTATGCCCCAATATTCGTACAAGTATATGGAGATCATGTGAATGAAGGGACGGATCTTGTCACGACCCTAAATTATCATATACAAAAAATTGTAGAAGATGAGCTGGATTTTACCTACAATAAAGAAAAATATGAAGGAATTGCCGTTGTAGTCAGTGATGTGCATACTGGTGAAGTCTTATCGATGGCTTCTGTAGGAGATTTAACGAATAAAGCTGTCCTCAACTATCAACCAGGATCGGTTTTTAAAATACTGGTATTTGCACAAGCCCTTGAAAAAGGTATTATCGACTTAAATACGATTTTTGAATGCAAGGGAACTATTGAAATCGATGGAAAAATAAAAAATTGTAACAAATCAGAAGGTCACGGCAAAATCAATACAGTGGAGGCCTTTGCAGAGTCCTGTAATATTGCAGCCTATGAAACTGGTATGTTGTTAAATCAATTTAGTGAAAAGGATACTTTACTTTATAATGATGTACTGGAATTGGCAAAAGAATTTGGCTTTCAGGACAAAAATGTCGAAAAGACTAAAGAATTTCCTCTGAGTTACTCTTATTCAGCTCCGATTATTCCTTCAAAGATATCTGTACCCATGGATGTATTTAATATGTCATTAGGACAAGGAAGTGTGATGGCGTCACCATTGATGATGACAAAAATCGTACAAACCATTGGAAATGATGGGGTGCTAATTGAACCTACAATCGCATTAAAAGAAGTAAGTCCATTAGGACAAGAAAAAGAGATGAAAAAAGTAGAAAAGCAGATTTTCTCTAAAGAAGTTAACGATACGCTAAAAATTCTCCTTACAGAAGTAGGCAAAACTGGTACTGGAAAGAACAATACTTTGAAAGAACGGGGAGGATTAGCAGGCAAAAGTGGTACGGCTCAGCACATTGGAGAAAGGGAAGCCCACAGTTGGTTTACAGGCTATTTTCCAGCAAATAATCCTAAGTACGCTATGACAATTTTTGTAGAAGAAGGTGGCAGCTCATCCACTACAGCATTGCCTATTTTTGATAGTGTAGCAAATAAAATACTGGATTTGTACGAATAAATTGGATGTAATGCGCGGAAAGCGGAAAAAAACATGCTCACCTAGCTTTCAACTTTAAATTGTAAATTCTCGATTGTGGCAACGTGCACCTGTCCCTAAATATACAAATAAAGCAAAAAAGAGCACCCCCTTGCATATATATTAATAAATGGAACACATGGGGGTGCTTTTCTTGTTTGGATCATTTATGGGAATAATCGCTTTACTTAAAAATATTTTTTTCCTACTAGGTTATGTCAGCGGTAATTCTTTTCCCAATCCTTTAAGTAAGGAAGACGAGGCAAAATATCTTGATTTATACAAACACAAAGAGGATTATGAAGCAAAAAATATACTCATAGAGCACAATATGCGACTAGTAGCCCATATTGTAAAAAAATACACATTTTCTAATATTGAAATAGAAGATTTGATATCAATAGGTACAATTGGTTTGATCAAAGCCATATCCACCTTCAATCCAGATAAGGGAACAAGACTTGCAACGTATGCTTCAAAATGTATCGATAATGAAATATTAATGTACATAAGATCCGAACAAAAAACAAGAAATGATGTTTCTCTATATGATCCAATTGGAACGGATAAAGAAGGAAATAAAATATCCTTAATGGATATTTTGGGTACTGAAGGAGACACGGTATACGATCATGTATTATTAGCAATTCAAGCAAAAAAACTAGAGGAAATCATGAATAGAGTATTAAATATACGAGAAAAAGAAATTATCATACTTAGGTACGGTTTAAATAATCATGATAGACGAACTCAGAAGGAAATAGCAGATGAAATGGGCATATCCCGCTCTTATGTATCGAGAATTGAGAAAAAAGCAGTTCAGAGACTAGCTCAAGAATTTTCGAAACAAAGTTTTGAATAAAGTTAGATGGTAAGTAAAACCTATCAGCCACCTCTTGTGCATAGGTTTTACTTGCTACTAAGAACTATAAACAGCTCGATAGTAGAATTTATTAATAATATATGGTATAATAGTAAAAAAATGTAATACTGTATCAGGTGATAAGATGAAAAAAGAGAAGCAAATGGGAGACTTGTTGTTGAAAAGTGGAGTGATAGATGAAAATCAATTATCTAAAGCTTTTTCTGTACAAGCTAAGACCGCAAAAAAACTGGAAGATGTTCTTCTGGAAGAGGCATTTGTAGACGAGGAAGACCTCATCAATATATTATCATTACAATTAGGTATCCCTCGGGTAAATTTTATGAATATAACAATTGACTCCGAGGCCGTAAGTTCAATTCCCTACATATTAGCTAAAAAACATATTGTATTACCCCTTAAGTACGATGAAAAAAGCAATCTTATTGTAGCGATGAATCAGCCTCTAGATTTAATTGCGATAGAAGATCTGAAGCTAGTAACGCAAAAGAGAATAATACCATATATGGCTACGAAGAGTGAAATTATCAGCTATATAGAAAAATTTTACAATTCCTCTGATGCTCAAAAGGCAATCGAGGAGTTTAATAAAAGTCAAAGTGTAGAGGATAGAGTACAAGAGGAGATTGAAGACGAATCTTATATTAATAATGCTCCCATCGTTCGAATTGTAAATAATATCATTGAAAAAGGAGTTCGATCTAAAGCTAGCGATATCCATATAGAGCCCTTTGAACATTCTGTTTACGTTCGAATGAGAGTAGATGGAGTTTTACAAAAGCTCATAGATGACCTAAATATTAACACTCACAATGCAGTGGTAAGCAGAATAAAAATCCTCAGTGATTTAAATATAGCCGAAAGACGTCTTCCTCAAGACGGAGCATTGATTATGCATATAGACAATAGAGATATTGATTTTCGTATTTCTATTCTTCCCACCATATACGGAGAAAAAGTCGTAATCCGCATATTAGATAAGGGACAATTCAATCTAGATTTTAATGCTTTACATTTTACAAATCACGAACGTTCAATGGTCAACGATTTTATGAAAGCACCTCATGGGATTGTCTTAGTGACAGGTCCTACTGGTAGCGGCAAGAGTACTACCTTATACACTATTTTAAGAGAGTTAAATTCACATGAAGAAAATATTATCACCGTAGAAGATCCAGTTGAGCTAAAAATAAACGGCATCAACCAAGTTCAAGTGAATATGAAGACAGGCCTAACTTTTGTAGAAGGATTGCGCTCCATACTTAGGCAAGATCCTGATATTATTATGATTGGCGAAATAAGAGATTCTGAAACGGCTAAAATAGCCATAAGAGCTTC
The DNA here is from genome assembly GCF_937875145.1 of Alkalibaculum bacchi. GTDB lineage: Bacteria > Bacillota > Clostridia > Eubacteriales > Alkalibacteraceae > Alkalibaculum > Alkalibaculum bacchi_A. Next base: position 11,310 of record NZ_CALNCS010000142.1, read on the forward strand.
TATTACTGGTCACTTAGTATTAAGTACCATACACACGAATGACGCTGTGTCTACTATTACTCGATTAATAGACATGGGAGTAGAGCCTTATCTTGTCTCTTCTTCTATTTTAGGGATTATTTCTCAAAGATTAGTAAGGGTTCTCTGTAGTAGATGTAAGACAATCTGCAAAGCTACAAGCGAAGAACAACAACTACTAAACATGCCTGAAGAAGAACTCCTATTGCACTACCCAGTTGGATGTAATATTTGTAATAATACTGGCTATAGAGGTAGGCGAGGAGTTCACGAAGTAGTTAAGATTGACAAAAAAATGAGAGAGGCGATTTCAAAAGGATTTAGCTATGATCAACTAACAGATTTAGCCAAAAAAAGTGGCATGGTACCTTTAATTCAAAACGCAAAAGAACTAGTATTAAAAGGAATTACAACTATTGATGAAGTGCTGAATATTTCGTTTTTTGACTAAGTAAGTAACAAGGGTTCAACTACCAATTAAAAAAACCCAATAATAGTAGATAATGTAACGATACGCTATTGTTTATAATAGAGGGGTATATGCGTTGCGATGAGTTAGGGCGTTATTGAAAAATAATTGAGGAGAGGTTCATGGCTGTATATCATTATAAGGCTAAAGATAAAATGGGTAGAACTATTAAGGGGCATTTTGAGGCCCAAAACCGGGAAGAAGTTCTCAAATATATCCGAGAAAGATCATATTATCCCCTAAATGTAGAAATACAAAAAAGATCTTGGAATATAAATATAAACCTAGATATCAATAAAAGAGTAAAGGTAAGGGATTTGGCTATATTTTGTAGGCAGTTTGCGACGACTCTAAAATCGGGCATTACTGTAGTAGAAGGTTTAAGTCTTTTAAGTAAGCAAACCGTACATAAAAAGCTGTCTCAAGTTATCAGTGATATTTGTGACGATATTTTAAAAGGCAGTTCCCTTTCTGAGGCGATGGGTAAGGAGTCTTCTGTTTTTCCTAATTTATTAATTAGTATGGTGGAAAGTGGGGAAGCAAGCAGCAATTTAGATCGTGTAATGGAGGATATGGCAGACCATTTTGAGAAGGAGCATAAACTAAATCAAAAAATAAAGAGCGCTTTTACCTACCCTATTATCGTTTCCATTGTAGCAGTGCTGGTCGTAGGACTTCTTTTAACCTTTGTAATGCCCACATTTGTAAGTATATTCGATTCCTTTGGTTCTGAATTGCCATTTCCAACCAAAATGATCTTATCGATTAGCAGCAGTTTAAAGAATTTTTGGTATGTATATTTGTTCATTACAAGTATAACGATTTACAGCGTAAAGAAATATATAGATACGCCAAAAGGGCGCTTTATAATCGATAAACTCAAAGTAAAAATACCTGTATTTGGAGAACTAAATAATAAAGTCTTTATGGAACGATTTGCCAGTACAATATCCGTCCTTCTTTCTAGTGGCGTGGATATTTTAGATGCTATAGAAATTGTTCAGAAGGTCGTAGGAAATGAGTATATTAAAGCTAGCCTAGAAAAAGTAAAGATAGGCGTACGTGAAGGCTATGGACTAGGAAAGACAATAGAATCGACAAAGGTTTTTCCACCTTTAGTGTATCAAATGATTGATATAGGTGAGCGCTCAGGCTCGCTAGACTATGTATTAAGGAAAATCTCCACCTTTTATGAAGACGAAGTAGAAAACTCCATACAGCAGCTCACTACTATGATTGAACCCTTGATTATCGTTATTTTAGGGGGGATAGTAGGATTTATAGTCATATCGATGATCTTACCTGTATTCGATTTGTACAATATTATCGGATAAGTTAGTTGATTAGGAAAATACAACACTATGATAAAAATAAATAAAGGAGGGAAATGGTGTTGAATATGCAAAAGATATTAAAGAAAAAGGAAAATGGTTTTACATTGGTAGAATTGATTGTGGTTATTGCAATTTTAGGCCTATTGGCTGTAATTGCAGTGCCCAGGGTTGTAGGGGCTATAGAAGATGCAAAATACACTGCTACAGAAGCAAATGTAAGAACTTTAAATGGTGCTGTAGCATTGTATTTAGCTAAAGACGGCAAAGGAATTGACACACTAGGTGATAGTAAAACTGAGGTATACAATACGCTACATGGAGAGGAACTAGTGACCCTTGATGAAAAGGATTTAGACAATATAATATATGAGGAGGGACTATTTAAAAATAATTTAACAGATCCTAATGGGACAGCAGAAGAACCATCAGATGGGTAAATATATCTTAGAGAAAAAATTAGAGACATAAGTTTTCTTATCTTATAACACAAAAAAGAGTAGGATCTTATAAATAGGGAATCTACTCTTTTTTTATACGATAAATATGTCCTGTTTTTTACTCTTGCTACGGACCTCTTATATCCTACTGTCAATTTTGCACCTTAAACTTTATACTTTGTCTTATCTTATATTATCTCTATCGTTTTACTTGACTTAATTTGAAAAATAAAATAAGATGTTTTTATAATAACAAATATTGAATCTATGTAATATTTTATAATTGATATATAAAATTACAGTTAAGTTATCTTTTGTATAGTGTAGACTTAACAATATGAATAAGATTAATAAGGGTGTGCAAGTAGATGAGTGACATAAAGAAAATTCAAGAAGAGAGAAATCAAAATTTTAAAAATATTTATGAAAGTATAATTCCAAATAGAGTACCTGTAAATATAACTTTTCCTTTTGGGACGATTGCAGAGTTAGCAGGTTTAAATCTTTTAGAAGCACAGTGGAATCCTGAACTTATCGAATCAGCTGTACAATATGTTTCAGAGAGAATGTACACAGATGTAGTACCAGGGGGTACTTCTCTTAGGTTCCCATCCTATTATCAAACACTACAATCTAAATCTTTTGTTATGGGAACAAGCGGAGTCTTTCAACATCCTGATGTGTCAGGAATGAAACCAGAAGATTTTGATTATCTAATTTCCAATCCTTTAGAATGCCTTTACGAGATCGTTATTCCTAGATTATATACAGGTTTAGATTTAAACAATCCTATAGAAATGATGAGAAAATTTACAAAAGCTTTTAAAGGATATCAACAGGATAAAGCGATTACAGGAGCAATTGAAAATCGAATAGCTGAAAAATACGGTTATTGCTCTATAGTACCTGTAGGCTCAAGTGGCTTTACAGAAGCGCCATATGACTTTTTAGCAGATACTCTTCGAGGGTTTAGAGGCGTTGCAGTAGATATTCGAAGAAGACCTAAACAATTACAGGCAGCGATTGAAGCTTTATATCCTATTGTACTTAAAAAGGGAATGCCTAAGACGATTTCAAATTATGGTCATGTATTTATGCCCTTACATATGCCTACATTCATGAGAGAAGTGGATTTTGCTAATCACTGGTGGCCTTCTTTTAAAAGACTGTTAGAAGAATACGCATCTATGGGCATCCACTGTAAAATCTTTTGTGAAGACAATTGGGATAGGTATTTAGATTATCTAAACGATCTGCCAACGAATACGGTTTTGCTCTTTGAATACGGTACACCTAAACGGATTAAGGAAAAGGTAGGAAAGAAACACATCATATCAGGTTTGTATCCGGTAACATACTTTAAGAATCATACAAAAGAAGAGTGTGTAGATTTAGCAAAAGAATTAATAGACACGTTAGCCCCTGGAGGAAAGTATATCTTTGATTTCGATAAAAGACCACTAAGCGGTGCAGAAGTAGATTTAGAGAAATTTAATGTAGTAACAAAAGCTGTTCATGAATACGGTGTATATACGAGCAATGTAGGAGAAGTAGTAGGGGATGTATTTCATAAGGAGGATTACACAGTAGATCCTAAAAATAGAAACTTAGACAGCAGATACTATCTTACAAAAGAGCAAATGTTAAAAGAAAATCCATCATTAACAGAAACAGGAGCAGATCGAATGGCTTCCATTGAAGATGAAATCTTTGATTTTTTAAATTTCCTGCTTATGTAGTACCAAAGAAAGAGAGGACAGCGTCCTCTCTTTCTTTGGTATTCTAAGTTTTACACTCTATGTTCTATGTAAGACTATTTATGTTACCAAGGTAACAATTGTTTATTAATTCTATTGCAACCATGTGTTAGTGTTTTTTACCAACCCAAAGGAATACCCCTAAATTATACGTAGAGCTTATTGAACTTGATTTTTTCATCTATCATCGCTATGATTGATTCTATACATAAGAAAACGAGGAGCTTAAGGTGAAAAGTTTTTTTCAAGATGTAGGGATATTATATAATAGCACTTTATCAGATGAGGATAATAGTCTCTTTATTATTAAAGGGGTTTTTTTAAAGTACCTTTATGACAATGAGTATATCTATGAGGTGAAAGGGATTTTAAGAGGACCTTTTACAATAGATAGAATAATTTCTCAATGGGCAAAAGAAGAGATCCATTGTTTTAAAGAGGAGGAACGATTCTTAGACGAAGAATCCTATCCTCTACTTCTAGAATATATTAAAGGTGGTCAGACTCTTAAAGGGATTAACAGCAATATTATAGGTTTTATATATGAATATATATCTAGTGAAATATCAAAAAAAAGAAAGGGAATGTTCTATACCCCTTCTTCGATTGTAAAACACATGATCGATATTTTGCACGTAGATTTTAGTAGAAATCATAAAGTATTAGATCCTGCTTGTGGTAGCGGTTTCTTTTTGTCGGCTTGGTATGATGAAATTCTTTCTACAGTAAATGCCAATTCTGCAGAGTGTAGATTTAAGCTACATCAATTTATTTTAACCAATCAATTATTTGGCATGGACAAAGACCCCATGGCAGTATTGATTTCAAAACTGATCTTACATCTAAAGAATCCTATCTTTACGCCAATTCATAATTTTTTTTGTCAAGATGCCTTATTAGATCAAATAGATCCGTCCTTACAATCGTCCTTTGATTATATCATCGGTAATCCTCCTTATATTGGTCATAAAATGATGGATAAGGATATATCCTCTGTTTTAAAAGAACAATATGGAGATGTTTTTTACAATAAAGGAGATTTGTCCTATTGTTTTTTTCCATTAGGCATCTCCCTTTTAAAAGAGGAAGGACAGCTCATCTATATTAGCTCACGTTACTTTCTAGAGTCTCCAAGTGGGACGGGTTTACGAAAATATATATCTAGTAATACTAGGATTAATAAAATCGTAGACTTTAATGGAAATCGGTTTATAAAAGGAGCAAAGGTAGATTTAGTGATTATTCATTTGTCAAAGTGTATAAGTGATAAAAACCCCATGAAGGTATATAAACTAAAAGAAGATTTAAAAGTAAAAAACTATAATGAAATCTTTCGGCCTGATAATTACAAGGAGTTTTTTATACCTCAAAGCAATCTGCAAGAAGATGGTTGGATTCTCACCGAGAAGATAGCGCAAGATATTTTGAAGAAAATAAACGCTAAAACAACAATGACTTTAGAGGAAATTTGTGATAGTTTTCAAGGGATTATTACAGGTTGTGACAAGGCTTTTGTCTTAGATGATGGAGATAAAGACTTGTTTGATAAAGAACTACTAGTTCCTTGGATTAAAAATAAAAATATTCAAAAGTATGAGATTACAGATAGCAAAAGATATCTCTTGTACACAGACTATATAAAAGACATAAGCAAGTATTCTAAAGCAGAAGAATACTTAAATCCATTTAAAGAAGTCTTGAAAAATCGACGAGAATGTAAGAGCGGCATCAGAAAGTGGTATATGTTGCAATGGGGAAGAAATCCAGAAAACTTTACCCGTCCTAAAATTATCTTTCCTTATAAAGCATCCTCTAATCGCTTTGCATATGATGAGAATGATCTTTTTTTTAGCGCAGATATTTACGCCTTGGTTTTAAAGCACAATCTCTTTACGGAAAATATAAATTATGAATACTTGGTTTGCCTATTAAATAGTAGTCTTTATGAGTTTTATTTTAAATCTTTTGCAAAAAAATTAGGTGGAAAACTGTATGATTATTATCCGAATACCATAATGAGATTAAAAATTCCTAACTCAAATACCAAGATAAGGAACAAATTTAAAGAGTATTATGATAATATTAAATATTATACTGAAATAGGCGAAAGAGAAAAAGTAAAGAAAATTATGAACAAGATCGATGATGGATTATACAAGTATTTTGGGTTAAGTGATAAGGAAATACAAACGGTAAAAAGCATTTAGCCACCACTGGTGGCATAACCTACGACAAACCACCTTAGAAAGGATTTGATTATATGAACATCATAGATTTTCGCAGCGATACGGTGACGATGCCCACAGAGAAGATGAGAGAAGTTATGGCTAGTGCTTTGGTAGGGGATGATGTATACCGTGAGGATCCTACAGTAAATGCTCTAGAAGAAATAGCCGCTAAAAGACTAGGAAAAGAAACTGCCTTATTTGTTCCAAGTGGCACGATGGGTAATCAAATAGCTGTAAAGACTCATACCATTGCTGGTCATGAGGTAATCGTAGAAAATAAAAGCCATATATACAATTATGAAGTAGGGGCCCTAGCATCTATTTGTGGAGTGCAAGCTCATCCAATAAGCAGTGATCTTGGTGCAATAAATCCAGATTTCTTAAGAGAAGCCATACGAGAAGAGGATATTCACTATGCGAAGACGGGGCTAATTTGTCTAGAAAATACTCACAATCAACATGGTGGAATAGTAGTCCCAATAGAAAATATGAAAACTGTTTACGAAATTGCACAGGAGAATCAAATTCCCATTCACTTGGATGGTGCCAGGATTTTTAATGCAGCGACCTATCTAAAAACGGATGTTAAAAACATTGCTGAGTATGCAGATTCTATTATGCTTTGCTTATCTAAAGGGTTAGGTGCTCCTGTAGGTTCTATATTAGTAGGAAATAGAGAGTTTATTCAAAAAGCAAGAAAAGTCCGTAAGATGTTTGGCGGTGGCATGAGACAAGCAGGTATTATCGCTGCTGCAGGAATTGTGTCATTAGAGGAAATGACACATCGATTAGAAGAAGATCACATTACAGCGAAAGCCTTAGGGGAAGGTTTGTCTGAGATAAATGGCTTAAAAGTCGACCTTAAAACACTCCAAACCAATATCGTCATGTGCGATGTAATCAACCCCCAAATAGACACCAATCAATTAGTAGAAGATTTAAGAAAAGAAGGAATCATCTGCGCTACTGCAGGAGTGAATCGAATCCGATTTGTAACACATTATCCTATAAGTATGAGTGATGTTCATTATACGATGGGATTAATCGGCAAGGTGGTTAGGATAACGTAGAGAGATGTTTTAAAGAAAGTAAAGAATCAAAAGTTTTTCTTTTCTCCTTTATGGATTTTCTCGTCCAACCTAAACATCTACTACATTTATATTACAATATATAACCAAAATTTAAAATAGCAGTATAAAAAAGGAGGGGTTGTCGTGCAACAGAGTTTTTTTCAACAGAATATGGAGAATACTTTAAAGAAGGAAGCTCCTTTATCCGTGAGAATGAGGCCAGAATCTTTAGAGGATTTTTTTGGACAGGAACATTTAGTGGGAAAGGGAAAGCTCCTCTACAGGTCTATTCAAGCAGATAAAATTAGCTCTCTCATTTTATATGGACCTCCTGGAACGGGCAAGACTACATTAGCGAAGATCATTGCCAACAAGACTCAATCTATTTTTGTTCAAATCAATGCAGTAACATCAGGAATTAAGGATATTCGGGAGGTCATAGATAAGGCTAGGGAAAATTTAGGTATGTATGGCAAGCGGACCATTCTTTTTATCGATGAAATCCATCGATTTAATAAATCACAACAAGATGCATTGTTGCCTGCAGTGGAAGAGGGAATTGTCATTCTTATTGGAGCTACTACAGAAAATCCCTATTTTGAAGTGAATTCTCCTCTTATTTCAAGGTCTAGAGTCTTTCAATTAAAAAAGTTATCAAAAGAGAGCATTGTTCATATTCTATTAAAGGCAATTAAAGACAAAAGACGAGGTCTGGGTAACATTCCCATATGTATACGCGAAGAAACATTAGACAGTTTAGCTTTATTAAGTGAGGGTGACGCAAGAAGTGCATTAAATGCTTTAGAGCTTGCTGGATTGACTACACCAGTTGACGAAAACGGAAGAATCAATATTACGGAAGAAATTATTGAAGAATGTATTCAAAGAAAAGCGGTATACTATGATAAAAAAGGTGATAATCACTATGATACGATATCTGCTTTTATTAAGAGTATAAGGGGCTCAGATCCAGATGCTGCTATTTATTGGATGGCGAAGATGATTGAAGGAGGCGAAGATCCCAAATTTATTGCTAGGAGATTAGTCATCTCTGCATCTGAAGACATTGGTAATGCAGATCCGCAAGCTCTTGTGGTGGCAGTTGCAGCATTTAAAGCAGTAGAGATTATTGGACTGCCAGAAGCGAGAATTAATTTAGCTCAAGTAGTAACCTATTTAGCAAGTGCCCCAAAGAGCAATGCTTCGTACATGGCCATTGATAAGGCCATAGAAGATATTCGAAAGAACCCACTAGGAGAAGTACCATCCCACCTAAAAGATGCCCATTACAAGGGAGCTAAGGAATTAGGTCACGGAATAGGCTACAAATACCCTCATAGTTACGAAGGCAATTACACAAAACAAGATTATTTACCTAAAGAAATGGTACATCTAAAGTATTACCAACCAACAGAAAATGGATACGAGAAGAAGATTAAAGAACAATTGTTGAAGAACCGTCTAACCCAAAAAGCAATCTGGTAATATGTCAAGAAAAGATTTTTAAATAAATCAAACATAAC
>NZ_CALNCS010000143.1 GCF_937875145.1 Alkalibaculum bacchi
GACATCATTTCAAATTCTCCACCGTCTAATTGTTGTTCTAATGGCAAGAAAAAATTGTCTGTTTTGTCTTCTAAAGTGCCCGGTAGAAAACCTACTTCAGTACCTTCGCCACGGGGTTCTCTTACCCCTAATATCTTTGACTGTGTACCTTTCTCTTTAATGGCATGAAGTGCCATCTGCAAAGATAACAAGGTCTTACCAGAACCATATCCACCTAATATAGCCACAATCGTAATCTCAGGATTCATTAACGCATCAAGAGCACATCTTTGTAATGCATTCTTTCCTTTAATAAAATGAGAGTCAGGAAGATTCAGTCTTACGAATTGCTGTCTATTGTATCTCATTTCTTTTTCTATACACGCGATCATTACCGCTTATCGTGGTTTTCAAATCTTCTAGCCCTTTTACATTGAGGCCAAAGACTTCTCTGCCTATGGTTTTACAACAAATATCATCGGAACAGAAGAGTAGTGGACTCTTCTTATTTTCTCTGTAAGCAGTGGACATAATAACATTATCAGGCGAACTCTCCAATTCAAATTCGCATAAAATATTGTAAATTTCTAAATCAGTCCGTATTACAGTAACTTTGTCAGGATTTTCATCTATCTGACGTATCGCATGTCTTGCTTTATATTTAGTTTCGGAATCTTTGTTAGAAGAAACTTTAATATTTTCAAGTTCTTCTAAGGTTTTTTGTGAAATCATGAACGGTTGGTTCACCAGATCATCCTGTAAGTTTAATACTGCATTCGTGTCCAGAAATATCTTTTGGACGTTTTCCATGCAAAGCCCCTCTTTTCCTAAAATTATAGTCTAGCCTAAAGGATTAATCAGATTGTCTTTTTGGTCGATTAAACCCTTTTTTCTAAGATAATCTTTTAAATCTTTATTTTCTCGCTTTAGTATCCTTGCTTCCTCAATAGCAGCATCACATTTATTTTGTGACTCTTCAACAATTTCTTTTTGTTTGACCACCATATCTGCATAATCGCTATCATCCAATCTCACTTGATCCATAAGAGCTTCTGCATTCATTCTAGCCACTTGAGCCATGCCTTCAGCTGTACCAATATCGAAATTATTCACCTCACCAAAACGATATTGACCTTCACGCAATGCTTTTACCTGTCCGCTCCAAGTTGCGCCACCCTTGCTATTGGTATTGTTAGATATCGCAGAAATTCCATTGGCTTTAGCTAAATCCAAGGCATTTTTATAAGCATCTTTTTTAGCAGTTCCCAAGTCTTTGATTGTTTTAAGATTTTTAAGCATACTATCAGGATCACGTTGAAGATAATTAATAGAATAATTATATTTCTCTGCTTGAGCAGTAGATTGCACCAATTCGATACAAGCGTCTAATTTCAATTGATCATCAGCTGTACTATCATCTAAATATCCAGATAATTTATTGAACATTAACGGACGCATTTCATCATCTGCGGTTGCAAAGGGATCATACCCTAAATCATGTAACACTTTCCTTTTGTTTTGTTCATAAACTTTTTTTGCCTCTTCATCATCAGTCATAGACATTGAAGATAAATTTGACCAATCGGGTTCTTCGGTCTCGCCATCCTTCCAACGCATATCGCTTAATTTAGGTGTTTGAATTTTATCGATATAAGCTTGCCATGCATCAGTCTTTTGACGTTGCGAGTTATTATTTTGGCATGCTAACACACTATCTTCATATATTGATCTAAACCATGGTTTGTCCATATACTCTAAAGCTTCTCTAATAGAGTCTGGTGTAGGGGCGTGTCTAATTTCTTTTCCATTTTTGTGTTCTATCTTATAAACTATTTCCTCAATACAGTCACGACAAATTGTTACATATCCAATTTTATTATGAGGATCATGACTTTTATAAAAAGGAGCCAACATTTTTCTATAGGAAACGTCTACTAATTTACCGCATAAACTACACGTAAACTGTGTCTTCCCAATTTGAGCTAATTGATTCGCTACGGCCGCATCAATATCTTTTTCAACAGCTTTTCGATCCACTGTCTGAATAATAACTTTTGGCTGTTCTGGCGGTTTCATTTGTTTTTTCATACTAGATGACGTAGTAGCGAGAGTTTTAGACGTTTTACGTGTAAGTGACTTTTTTGTAGCCACATCATCACCTACTTTCTTGCTTTTCATAC
>NZ_CALNCS010000144.1 GCF_937875145.1 Alkalibaculum bacchi
CCTTAAAAAATGTTAGTATATCCCTCTTTAAGGGCAATAAAAAGGTAAAAGAAGTTTTTGGCGAAATGCTCTTTACGCATTTTGGTCTTTCAGGTCCGGCCGTATTATCTTTAAGCTCTATTATAAAAGAAGAAGGTTCATATACTGTTAGAATCAATTTAAAACCTGCTCTTGATGAAACAACCCTAGATAGTAGGATTCTTAGAGATTTTGAAAAGTACGCTAATAAGAGTTTTAAAAATGCACTTGATGATTTGCTACCTAAAAAGATGATTCCGGTGATTATAGAACTAAGCGGCATCGATGAATACAAAAAAGTAAATCAAATAACAAAAGAAGAACGCAATAAAATCAGAGGAATTTTACAGAACTTAACCGTATCTATTAAGGGCAAAAGGCCTATTAATGAAGGTATTATCACCTCAGGTGGAATAAAAGTAAAAGAAGTAAACCCTGCAACGATGGAGTCTAAAGTAGTCGAAGGGCTTTATATAGTTGGTGAAGTATTAGATGTAGATGCTGTGACAGGAGGCTTTAATCTTCAAATTGCTTTTTCAACTGGGTATTTAGCAGGAATAAGCTGTTAAAGGAATGAAATAATGCTCAAATACATAAAATAGTAAAGATTGGTATCAATACGTAAGTAAAGGGCTTAATCCTTTTGCTGTTTGATAAGAATAGCTTACTTTTAATGTATCTAATGATTGTTAGGATTATATTGTATTGGAGTGTAGAATCTTGAAAAAATCTATTTCATTATTTGAGAAATTATTAGTTTCTGTAATTGTCTTTGCCTTTGGAGCAGTAGTACTCGTTCAAATCTTTGTAAATAACGATGTATTAGAGACGGTTAAGTCCAATGAGACGGGTATACCTGTTAGTTTAGAGGAGAGCACAATCTATATATCAAAAGGAAATCTTAGATTTAACTTTACAGGAGATAAAGGCGTTCAAATTTTTCTAAATGGAGAAAAAGTAAAGGAAGAGGACGAAAAGTCCCCTTTCGATCTAGAAGTAATAGATGGGGATGTAGTAGAAGTAAGAAACAACAATAGTGAAACCATCACCCTACACCTAATAGACGCAACAGATAACCTTATTACACCTAAAATGGGAAGCAAGTACGAGTGTGAAAAAGGGATGACGTATTTGTTTAAGGTAGAAATTCAAGAGAAGAGCTGATTTTTAAGGTGGTAAGGTGGTAAGGTGGTAAGGAAAACCACCCTCGCTTAAAGGCGAGACGGTTTTCCTTTCAGCTTTCAGCTTTTCCCGACCAAGGAGTCACTTTTACTTAAAATTTGCACCTTGCAACGTAAAACTTAGAACTTGAACGGAGGATTACATGAAAAATATACATATTGCAATTGATGGGCCTGCTGGAGCAGGGAAGAGTACCATTGCTAAAAGATTAGCACAAGAAATCCATATTGATTATTTAGATACTGGAGCTATGTATCGAGCCCTAACCTATCATATTTTGCAGTTAAACGTGGATGTAGAAGATGAAGAGACAATCATAAAGGAAGCCGAAAAAATCGACATCGATTTTAATAATAATTGCGTTTACTTAAATGGAATAAACGTAGATATTGATATTCGCACACAAAAAGTTAGCAATAATGTATCTGCAGTATCAAAATTTGCTAGAGTCCGTGAGCTTATGGTAGACAAGCAACGTGAAATCGCTAATGGTAAATCTGTTATAATGGATGGAAGAGATATTGGAACAGTTGTCCTACCTAAAGCAGAATACAAGTTTTATTTAGACGCGTCCATTGACATTCGAGCTCAAAGAAGATACGAACAATTAGACCAAAATATGGATATAGAAGAATTAAAGCGAGATATCGCAAATAGAGACAAAATGGATCAGACGAGAGAAGTTTCTCCTTTAAAAAAGGCAGAAGACGCTATTGTTATTGACACTAGTAATATGACAATTGATGAAGTTCTTCAAACTATGAAATCCATCATAAATGAAGAGGAAGGTGAGTAGATGGTTTATACATTTGTTCGATTTATCGTGAATGTTTGTATATCATGTATTTATAAGTTTGAAGTACAGCATAAAGAGAGAATTCCTCATTCAGGAGCGATAATCATTTGCTCTAATCACATTCATTGGATAGACCCCATCGTTCTAGCCTGTAAAGGCACCAAGAGGACAGTACACTTTTTAGGTAAGGCAGAGCTATTTAAAAATAGAGCTTTTGCTTGGCTCTTAAAGCATCTTAATGTGATTTCCATCAAAAGAGGGCAAAGTGATATTGGTGCCATTAAAAATTCTCTGACAGTTCTAAAAGAAAACCATACACTTGGTATTTTTCCAGAAGGTACTAGAGTAAAAGAAGGGGAAGAAAAGAAGGCGGAGGCAGGACTGGCTATGTTAGCTATAAAGTCTAAAGCTTTAGTCATTCCTATCGGAATTTCTGCAAATTACAAAATAGGAAGCAAAGTTACTGTAAATATTGGAGAACCTATTTCCTTAGAGTCTTATTATGGAAAAAAAGTGCCTAAAGAAAAGATGGAAGAAATCAGCGAAGACATCATGAATCAAGTACGAAAACTAGTAAGCAGATAAGAGAGGGATACAATGGAGATCATACTAGCGAAAACAGCAGGGTACTGTTTTGGTGTAAATAGAGCATTAGATGCTGTAGACAAAGCCATAGAAGATGGACAAGTTCACCTCATCCATACATTAGGTCCTATTATACACAATCCTCAAGTCATCGAAAAACTTGAAGAAAGGGGTGTCAAGACAGTACAAGGATTAGATGAAATCGAAAAAGGAACAATAGTCATACGATCTCACGGTGTTGGAGAAAATGTGATTAAGGAAGCAGAAGAGAAAAGCCTAAATCTTATCAATGCCACTTGTCCATATGTAAAGAATATTCAGAAGAGAGTAAAAAAATATTATGATGAAGATTATCAAATTGTAATCATTGGAAATAAGGACCATCCTGAAGTCAAGGGTATTAATGGATGGTGTAATAATAGCGGAATAATAGTAGATGATAAAAATAATGTGCCAAACGTAGCTAAATATGATAAAATATGCGTTGTAGCACAAACTACCATTACAAACGAATTATTTATAGCGATAACAGAAAAGATGAAAGAACAACATAATAATGTAGCTATATTTAATACCATATGTAATGCAACAAAAGAGCGCCAAGAAGAGACGAGAAGAATTGCACAGGATGTAGATTGCATGATCATCATTGGCGGGTATAATAGTTCTAATACGCAAAAATTAGTAAGTATCAGCAAAAAATATTGCAATAATACATTCCATATTGAGACGAAAAAAGATCTGGATATGGATAAAATAAAAAAATATGAAAAAGTAGGTATTTCTGCGGGGGCATCAACACCCCAATGGATTATCGAGGAGGTTATAAATTTTATGGAAAATCAAGAAAACAATATGGAAAACATGAACAGCACTTATGAGGACACCTTCAAAAGTTTTAGAAAGGGCAGCATTGTAGAGGGAAAAGTAATATCTGCATCAAAAGATGAAATTATCGTTAATGTAGGATATAAAACAGATGGAATCATCAAAAAATCTGAGTACACAAAAGATTCAGATGTAGACTTAAGTACAATAGTAAATCCACAAGATAATATTGAAGCATTGGTATTAAATATCGGTACCGATATTTAATACCAATGCTTCAATATTATCTTGTGGATTTACTATTGTACTTAAGTCTACATCTGAATCTTTTGTGTACTCAGATTTTTTGATGATTCCATCTGTTTTATATCCTACATTAACGATAATTTCATCTTTTGATGCAGATATTACTTTTCCCTCTACAATGCTGCCCTTTCTAAAACTTTTGAAGGTGTCCTCATAAGTGCTGTTCATGTTTTCCATATTGTTTTCTTGATTTTCCATAAAATTTATAACCTCCTCGATAATCCATTGGGGTGTTGATGCCCCCGCAGAAATACCTACTTTTTCATATTTTTTTATTTTATCCATATCCAGATCTTTTTTCGTCTCAATATGGAATGTATTATTGCAATATTTTTTGCTGATACTTACTAATTTTTGCGTATTAGAACTATTATACCCGCCAATGATGATCATGCAATCTACATCCTGTGCAATTCTTCTCGTCTCTTCTTGGCGCTCTTTTGTTGCATTACATATGGTATTAAATATAGCTACATTATTATGTTGTTCTTTCATCTTTTCTGTTATCGCTATAAATAATTCGTTTGTAATGGTAGTTTGTGCTACAACGCATATTTTATCATATTTAGCTACGTTTGGCACATTATTTTTATCATCTACTATTATTCCGCTATTATTACACCATCCATTAATACCCTTGACTTCAGGATGGTCCTTATTTCCAATGATTACAATTTGATAATCTTCATCATAATATTTTTTTACTCTCTTCTGAATATTCTTTACATATGGACAAGTGGCATTGATAAGATTTAGGCTTTTCTCTTCTGCTTCCTTAATCACATTTTCTCCAACACCGTGAGATCGTATGACTATTGTTCCTTTTTCGATTTCATCTAATCCTTGTACTGTCTTGACACCCCTTTCTTCAAGTTTTTCGATGACTTGAGGATTGTGTATAATAGGACCTAATGTATGGATGAGGTGAACTTGTCCATCTTCTATGGCTTTGTCTACAGCATCTAATGCTCTATTTACACCAAAACAGTACCCTGCTGTTTTCGCTAGTATGATCTCCATTGTATCCCTCTCTTATCTGCTTACTAGTTTTCGTACTTGATTCATGATGTCTTCGCTGATTTCTTCCATCTTTTCTTTAGGCACTTTTTTTCCATAATAAGACTCTAAGGAAATAGGTTCTCCAATATTTACAGTAACTTTGCTTCCTATTTTGTAATTTGCAGAAATTCCGATAGGAATGACTAAAGCTTTAGACTTTATAGCTAACATAGCCAGTCCTGCCTCCGCCTTCTTTTCTTCCCCTTCTTTTACTCTAGTACCTTCTGGAAAAATACCAAGTGTATGGTTTTCTTTTAGAACTGTCAGAGAATTTTTAATGGCACCAATATCACTTTGCCCTCTTTTGATGGAAATCACATTAAGATGCTTTAAGAGCCAAGCAAAAGCTCTATTTTTAAATAGCTCTGCCTTACCTAAAAAGTGTACTGTCCTCTTGGTGCCTTTACAGGCTAGAACGATGGGGTCTATCCAATGAATGTGATTAGAGCAAATGATTATCGCTCCTGAATGAGGAATTCTCTCTTTATGCTGTACTTCAAACTTATAAATACATGATATACAAACATTCACGATAAATCGAACAAATGTATAAACCATCTACTCACCTTCCTCTTCATTTATGATGGATTTCATAGTTTGAAGAACTTCATCAATTGTCATATTACTAGTGTCAATAACAATAGCGTCTTCTGCCTTTTTTAAAGGAGAAACTTCTCTCGTCTGATCCATTTTGTCTCTATTTGCGATATCTCGCTTTAATTCTTCTATATCCATATTTTGGTCTAATTGTTCGTATCTTCTTTGAGCTCGAATGTCAATGGACGCGTCTAAATAAAACTTGTATTCTGCTTT
This sequence comes from Alkalibaculum bacchi, assembly GCF_937875145.1. Classification (GTDB taxonomy): domain Bacteria; phylum Bacillota; class Clostridia; order Eubacteriales; family Alkalibacteraceae; genus Alkalibaculum; species Alkalibaculum bacchi_A. The sequence goes on from NZ_CALNCS010000144.1 coordinate 5,588, forward strand.
AGGTAGGACAACTGTTCCAATATCTCTTCCATCCATTATAACAGATTTACCATTAGCGATTTCACGTTGCTTGTCTACCATAAGCTCACGGACTCTAGCAAATTTTGATACTGCAGATACATTATTGCTAACTTTTTGTGTGCGAATATCAATATCTACGTTTATTCCATTTAAGTAAACGCAATTATTATTAAAATCGATGTCGATTTTTTCGGCTTCCTTTATGATTGTCTCTTCATCTTCTACATCCACGTTTAACTGCAAAATATGATAGGTTAGGGCTCGATACATAGCTCCAGTATCTAAATAATCAATATGGATTTCTTGTGCTAATCTTTTAGCAATGGTACTCTTCCCTGCTCCAGCAGGCCCATCAATTGCAATATGTATATTTTTCATGTAATCCTCCGTTCAAGTTCTAAGTTTTACGTTGCAAGGTGCAAATTTTAAGTAAAAGTGACTCCTTGGTCGGGAAAAGCTGAAAGCTGAAAGGAAAACCGTCTCGCCTTTAAGCGAGGGTGGTTTTCCTTACCACCTTACCACCTTACCACCTTAAAAATCAGCTCTTCTCTTGAATTTCTACCTTAAACAAATACGTCATCCCTTTTTCACACTCGTACTTGCTTCCCATTTTAGGTGTAATAAGGTTATCTGTTGCGTCTATTAGGTGTAGGGTGATGGTTTCACTATTGTTGTTTCTTACTTCTACTACATCCCCATCTATTACTTCTAGATCGAAAGGGGACTTTTCGTCCTCTTCCTTTACTTTTTCTCCATTTAGAAAAATTTGAACGCCTTTATCTCCTGTAAAGTTAAATCTAAGATTTCCTTTTGATATATAGATTGTGCTCTCCTCTAAACTAACAGGTATACCCGTCTCATTGGACTTAACCGTCTCTAATACATCGTTATTTACAAAGATTTGAACGAGTACTACTGCTCCAAAGGCAAAGACAATTACAGAAACTAATAATTTCTCAAATAATGAAATAGATTTTTTCAAGATTCTACACTCCAATACAATATAATCCTAACAATCATTAGATACATTAAAAGTAAGCTATTCTTATCAAACAGCAAAAGGATTAAGCCCTTTACTTACGTATTGATACCAATCTTTACTATTTTATGTATTTGAGCATTATTTCATTCCTTTAACAGCTTATTCCTGCTAAATACCCAGTTGAAAAAGCAATTTGAAGATTAAAGCCTCCTGTCACAGCATCTACATCTAATACTTCACCAACTATATAAAGCCCTTCGACTACTTTAGACTCCATCGTTGCAGGGTTTACTTCTTTTACTTTTATTCCACCTGAGGTGATAATACCTTCATTAATAGGCCTTTTGCCCTTAATAGATACGGTTAAGTTCTGTAAAATTCCTCTGATTTTATTGCGTTCTTCTTTTGTTATTTGATTTACTTTTTTGTATTCATCGATGCCGCTTAGTTCTATAATCACCGGAATCATCTTTTTAGGTAGCAAATCATCAAGTGCATTTTTAAAACTCTTATTAGCGTACTTTTCAAAATCTCTAAGAATCCTACTATCTAGGGTTGTTTCATCAAGAGCAGGTTTTAAATTGATTCTAACAGTATATGAACCTTCTTCTTTTATAATAGAGCTTAAAGATAATACGGCCGGACCTGAAAGACCAAAATGCGTAAAGAGCATTTCGCCAAAAACTTCTTTTACCTTTTTATTGCCCTTAAAGAGGGATATACTAACATTTTTTAAGG
>NZ_CALNCS010000145.1 GCF_937875145.1 Alkalibaculum bacchi
CGGTCGCAGTTGCATCATAGGCTCACTTGAGCATGCGCGTGAGGCGGTAGCAGGTACCTCAGGAACTCTTATACACCCATAGCAAACAGAGTGCCACAAAACGTAAAGGTAAGATAAAGAAACATATCAGCTATTAGTGAGGGTTCGCTACTAATTAATATAATTATATTAATTAGTAGCGAACCCTTATATATCAAAATGCCCTTAATTCGTAGAAGAAGAGGTCTATTAAGTCTCTACCGTCTACCGGGAGAAAATGACAACTGACGTATATCAATGAAGGAATCAATAATAGTATGGTAACCTTAAAAAAAGTATTAGATAATTAATATAATTTATTGATAATAAAAAGTTTGTCTATTAACAGAGGTAAATGAAAAATTCTGTTGTTTGATAAAGTAGGTGATTTTAGATGTAAAAAATTTATAAATTAATAAGTTATATATTTTTTGTAAGTGGCTATCTACTAAAACTCTTACTCATTCCGTGATTAGGCTATGCATATTAGTACTGGAAGAAAGAAAATTTATGAAAGGATTTTATATTTTGCTTTGGAGGGGGATTCATTTTTATGGAGTCGTCGTTTGAAAAATACTTTCATTTAAAGGAACGTAATACTTCAATACGAACTGAAATTGTTGCTGGTCTTACAACATTTGTTACCGTTGCCTATGTTTTAGCTGTTAACCCGGCAGTACTTTCTCAGGCAGGAATGAATTCAGGAGCTGTTTTTACAGCAACAGTTCTTACTACCGCTGTCGGCACACTTCTTATAGCACTTACAACTAATTATCCTTTCATCTTAGGTCCAAGTCTTGGTCTTAATGCATATTTTGCTTATACAATTGTCCTTGGAATGGGGTATACGTGGCAGGTTGCTCTTGCAGCATGTTTTGTTGAAGGCATAATTTTCTTGCTAATTTCAGTTACCAAATTGCGCGACTTGGTTTTCAACGCAATTCCTCAAAGCTTAAAACTTGCTATAACTGCAGGAATTGGCTTGTTTATTACTTTAATTGGGCTTAAAGGTGCAGGAATTATTATTAGCAATGATTCTACACTTGTAGGCCTTTTTAATATTCATGCAAGCTTTACCAATGGGACTTTTGAAACGGCGGGCATTTCGTGTATTCTTGCAATGTTTGGCGTGGTGGCGACTGGTATTCTTACATCGCATCATGTAAAGGGTGACATCCTCATAGGCATTCTTCTTACATGGGGTTTGGGTATCATTTGTCAACTAACAGGTATTTATATCCCCGATGCGGCCGCTGGCTATAAAAGTGTATTGCCAGACTTTTCAGCAGGTCTTAATATTCCTTCTATGGCTCCTACCTTTATGAAAATGGATTTTTCTGGCATTGCAAATATTGGATTTGCTGTTGTCGTAATAGCCCTTCTCTTTACCTCTCTATTTGATACAATCGGGACTCTCGTAGGTGCAGCTTCTAAAGCTCATCTTCTTGAACCTGGTGGAGATCTCAAGCACACTAAAGGTGCCTTAGTGTCTGAATCTGTAACGACGATGCTAGGGGCTGCATTAGGAATTTCTCCAACATGTGTCTCAGTTGAGTGTGCAGCAGGTATTACTGCAGGAGGTCGTACAGGTCTCCACTCACTCGTAGTGGCGGGTATGTTCTTAATATCTCTGTTTTTGTCACCTTTCTTTTTAGCCATTCCAATGTTTGCTACAGCTCCAGCCCTGATATCGGTAGGTTTTTCTATGACGGGGGCTTTGTTTGGTGTCGACTTCAACGATGTGACCGAGGGCTTACCTGCATTTATTTGTACCATTGCGATGCCTTTTACTTATAGTATTGCCGAAGGGATTTGTTTAGGCATTATCTCTTACGTAATCATTAATTTATTTGCCGGCATCAATGGTCGCAAGAAAATTAGTCCAATGATGTATATTTTAGCGGTATTGTTCGTTTTGAAATACTTAGCTATTTAAGTAGCGATGAAAATGAGACACACTTGCCTTATCAGGCAATAATTGAAGGAGGTTTTCATGGAGACTAATTCATTTGTGCTTAAAGGTGATGTCTGCTATAATATATCAAAAGATTTATTTGATCTTCGGCCTTTAGGGTATGTTGTTTGCGTTAATGGGCATTCTGCGGGTGTATATGATAATGGCTCGCTACCTGAGCAATATACTGCTTTACCTCTTATAGACTGTGGCCATCAGCTTATAGTGCCCGGTCTTAATGATATTCATGTTCATGCACCTCAGTATGGATTTCGTGGTATCGCAATGGATCTCGAATTACTTGACTGGTTAAATACCTATACTTTTCCTGAGGAGAAAAGGTATGCTGAGTTAGCTTATGCCGAGAACGGCTATTCAATTTTTGCTGAGGATCTTCAGCACTCATTTACCACGCGTGCTGTGATATTTGCAACTATGCATGTACCAGCTACTGAGTTGCTCATGGATAAGTTGGAGGCTACCGGGCTGAAGACATATGTGGGTAAAGTTAACATGGACCGTAACAGCCCTGATTATCTTACCGATGGATCTGCTGAGCAATCTTTGTCTGCTACACGTAAGTGGCTCTCTGAAGTCGAGTCGAAACACTATGTCAACACTTTTCCTATTTTGACGCCACGCTTTACCCCAACGTGCTCTGATGAATTGATGAAGGGATTGGGAGAAATTAAGGCTGAGCTTGGTTTACCGGTGCAGTCCCATTTATCGGAGAATCTTTCTGAGATTGATTGGGTAAAAGGCTTATGTCCTTGGTCTACTTGTTATGGTCAGACTTATGAGCATTTCGGTTTGCTCGGGAGTGCGCGGACAATTATGGCACACTGCAATTACTCGACTAATGAAGAGATTGAGATTCTAAAAAAGACAGATACGTATGTAGCACATTGTCCTCAATCGAACGCTTTCCTCTCTTCTGGAATTGCTCCGATACGGCGTTATCTTCAAGAAGGGATGAATGTAGGGCTTGGCACTGATGTAGCTGGTGGAGCGAGCATAAATATGTTTCGCGCTGTAGCCGATGCTGTGGCATGTTCTAAGCTGCGTTGGCGCTGTGTTGACCAGAACCTCGCTCCTCTTACCATACAGGAAGCTTTTTATCTGGCGACCATCGGTGGCGGTTCATTCTTTGGAAGGGTTGGAAGTTTTGCTAAGGGCTTTGATTTTGATGCTCTAGTGTTAGATGATTCAGGTATTCGCAGTCCACGTGAACTAAATATTGCCCAACGTTTGGAGCGTTTTTGCTATTTAGCTGATGAGGGTGGTAAGCTTACTGCAAAATATGTTGCCGGAAGACAGATTCAGCTATAGAGCCTATTCTTTTTACTGTAAAGCACGTTTAAAAAAGACAAGTAATAATTTGGACGTATACAGTTCAATTGAATAAATAACGGTGTCCCAGCAAGCTAATGAATTAGGTTGCTGGGACATTGTTTTTTGGGTTTAGCCAGTCGTTTGCTATAACGTTTCTTTATAGAAATAGCACCTGAAGGTCTTCTCGGGGGTTTAGCAGTGCTGCTGGCTATGCGCACGAGTCCCTTGTGCTGGTAGAATTTCCAGTCACAGCCATCATCTGTAACGAGACACAGTGCGCTTGCTCCCTTGCTTCGTAAATAGTTTTCCACACGCGTAAAAAGCATTCCACCAATGCCAAGACCTTGGCTATCAGGGTTTACAGCTAGCAACTCGAGAAATTCATAGTTCTCTTGCCCATTTCTTGTGGTTAGGCTCTTTTCTTCTGCGCAAAGAGTAAGTTCGGCATTGATATCCAGGGAACTTATTTTTTCAGCTTTAGTACAAAAACGATCATAAAGATCGCTCCACTTGTGTGTCGTCTCGTCGGGCTGTCTAAAGCGAGCTAAGGCAATACCGATGGGACGGTTGTCGAGTTCTGCCACCCACGACGCTGTATGAGCCGCAAGATGTAAGGAGAGCTCTGTAGAGCCACATAGACCTTGGGCATCGTTAGGGAGGTGCTTATACCAGAGCCTGTCAAGCAACGTAGCGATGTGATTGAAGTTCTTTGCAGCAAGCCCCCGCCTACAACTTGCTCGCTTCTAGTCACAGCCTTCTTCCTCCAATCTGGCAAAGGCGTTTGCGTCTCACCAAAGGCAAAGTTTGCCGTATGAACGCCTGTTTTAGTAGTCGTAGTATAGAATGGCAAAGGTGCATTTGCTCCATAGGTTGCAACCGTAGGCAATCCGAGGAGGTTACATGGCAGAGCGTCCTATCAAGCGTGTGTTAGTGTCGGTAACAAATAAGGCCGGGGTGGTTAATTTTGTCAAGACCCTGAAAGACGAGTTTGGTGTTGAGGTGATTTCCACCGGTGGCACTGCAAAAGAGCTGGCCGCTGGCGGGGCCCACGTTAAACCCATTGAAGACTACACC
>NZ_CALNCS010000146.1 GCF_937875145.1 Alkalibaculum bacchi
TTTTCAGCAGCCCCATTAACCATTGTTTCTCACTCCTTTCTTTGGATAGAAGCAGCGAATCGAATGATCCTTTTCAATGGCTGTTAACTTTGGTGCCTCTTTCTTACATTTTTCAGTTGCAAATTTACACCTTGGAGCAAATTTGCATCCAATCGGTAAATCTAAAGGGTGAGGTACTGCACCTGGTATTGCTTCCAATTTAGCATCTGTTGGCGTATCAAGCCTAGGAACTGAATACATCAACCCTTCTGTATATGGATGCGAAAACAAGCTTTCCTTTCCAAAGATAGTTTTAACAGGAGCCTTTTCTACTACCTCGCCGCAATACATAACTGCAACATCATCCGCCATCTGATTAATAACACCCAAATCATGAGTTATAAATAAAATTGATGTTCCAATATCATGTTTCAATTCATTCATCAATTTTAATATCTGAGCCTGAATAGTAACGTCCAATGCAGTTGTAGGTTCATCTGCAATCAACAGTTTTGGTCTACAAGCAAGTGCCATAGCTATCATGACACGCTGTCTCATCCCCCCAGATAACTGATGAGGATATTGTTTAGCTACAGATTCCGGGTTTGGAATTTTTACTAGTGATAGCATCTTTACTACTTCCTTAGCTGCTTGAGTCTTTGTCATCCTCTGATGAATAATAAATGGCTCCGAAACTTGTTTTTCTATAGTAAATACAGGATTCAATGAGGTCATAGGTTCCTGGAATATTACAGAGATATCATTACCTCGTATATGCATCATTTCTCTTATTGGAACATTTACAAGATCCTCTCCATCAAATATTATTTCTCCGCTATCTATATAACCATTTCCATCTAGTAATTTTATAATACTCATCGCTGAAACACTTTTACCACTACCACTTTCTCCAACGATTCCTAGGGTTTTACCTGATTCAACAGAATAGGATACACCATTTACAGCCTTTACAGTACCCCTCTTCGTTTTAAAGTAAGTGTGTAGATTTTTAACTTCTAATAATTCCATCTACTTTTCCCCCTAACGCTCCTGAGATTTTGGATCTATAGCATCCCGCAAGCCATCACCTACAAGGTTTATACAAATTACACAAACACCCAATATAATTGAAGCAAATACCCATCTCCACCAGTAATTTTGAATAACCTTACTGTCGTTTGCCCCATATAACATATTGCCCCACGTCGGCTGAGGAGCCTGAACACCAAACCCCAAATACGATAGGGTCGCTTCTGTTAACATACTAGTAGCAAAATCCAAAGTAGCAGATACAATTATTACAGATATAACATTCGGTAATATATGTCTGAACACTATACCTAATTTTTTTATGCCTAAGGATCTTGCTGCAATTACATATTCCTGCTCACGAATAGACAATATCTGTGCACGTACAAGCCTCGAAAGCCCAGGCCATGACAGCAGCCCCAATATTACCATAATGAGGAAAATCCTCTGGTTAGATGTCATAGCATTTCCAATCAAAGCTGATAAAATCATAGCAAATGGCAAGAACGGTAAGGAATTAATCATTTCGGTTATTCTTTGAAGAACCATGTCTATTTTACCACCAAAATATCCTGAAATACCACCTACAATAATGCCAATAATTGTAGATATAATAACTGCAACTGCACCTATTGATAGACATTCTACCACCGTTCAAAAGTCTTGTAAATATATCACGTCCTAATTCATCACTCCCAAACAGATATCCCTTTAGCCCCCATGTTAATATATCTCCACCCTCAGTAATAGCATAATTTTGATAGAAATCTGTATAGAATTCTTTAATGTTAGCATTTTTTACTTCAGCAGGGACATTTGATTGACCATAATAGTCAGCGCCCCATGATACTATTTTTCCATTTTCAGTTAGAGCAGTATAATGATATCTGCCACCTTGTATTGAAACTATTTTGCTCTCAGTTTCAGGTACTTTGTTTTCGCCTCTCGTAGATATATTGCCCCATACAAACACCTTCCCATCCTCGTTGACGGCAGCCACTGTGTTTGCTGTCGTTGCAATATCGACTATTCTTCCCATATTTCGGGGGATATTGGAATAGGAATTCTTCTGAAATCCTAGATAAACAGCTTCACCATCTTTAGTTAAACCTAAAGCAGCATCAGCAGTTGTAACAACCTTATCTAGCTTACCTTGATACGGATGAAATTCATTATAATCATTATTCATTGCATTTCCAAAGTAATGACTCCAACCATCTTCAGTAAGCACAATTGATGCTTGATATCCAGCTTCTATATCTTTAATATTTTTTGCATTCTGAACTGCATATGGTGGTGTTGCCTGTTGTTGGCGATTGTTCCCTGATGAAAATATCTTCCCTTCATCATTCAAGAACAAAACATGGTCGTAACCTGCTGCAACTTGCACAATCTTCCCCATATCTGATGGAACCATCTTAACGTCCCAAATATATAGCTGACCATCAGTAGTGGCTGCTACGGAAAATGTAGGACCTATTGCTATCTGCTGAACACGGCCTTTCAATGAAGGAGGTACCTTCATCAAATCAAATCCCGGTGCCACATTTTGCTGACTTGTCTCAGAAAATGATAAATCAATCGGCTTAATAATTGGTCCAACAAGCACTATTAAAAAGATAAGTAAAAATATGAACAAAGCTATCATTGATATCTTGTTGCTT
>NZ_CALNCS010000147.1 GCF_937875145.1 Alkalibaculum bacchi
GGTGGTCAGGTGGTCAGCAGAATCTTAAAACCCTAAAAGCGGAAAGCTGAATGCGGAAAGCGGAAAAGTTAGACGGTTGGTCCGTTGGACAGTCGTAGGTTGCAGGCTTGTAGCTCCTTACAGTCGCTACAAACCTCGCCTTTGGCAAGTAAGGGCGGAGGCTCAGTCATTATTGAGCGAATGGTCGAATCTTAGACCCGAGAGACTTGACCCAAATCTTCCGCATTTCGCTTTCCGCATTCAGCGTTTTTACTTAGAACATATAACTTAGAACTAAATTGGAGGTATTATGGGAGCTATTAAATACGAATTAATAAAAGAATGCAAGCAAACTGGTGCTAGGCGTGGGAGATTGCACACGCCACATGGCATCATTGAGACGCCAATATTTATGCCTGTAGGGACGCAGGCTACAGTCAAGTCTATGACCCCTGAGGAATTAAAGGTAATTGAGGCACAGATTATCTTATCTAATACCTATCACCTATATCTAAGACCAGGTCATGAATTGGTTAAAAAGGCAGGGGGCCTGCATAAATTTATGAATTGGGACAGACCTATTTTAACAGACAGTGGTGGATTTCAGGTATTTAGTTTAGGAGAACTACGAAAGATAAAAGAAGAAGGGGTAACCTTTCAATCTCATTTAGATGGTTCTAAACACTTCTTGTCCCCAGAAAAAGTTATGGAAATACAAAACGCCCTAGGATCTGATATCATTATGTGCTTTGATGAATGCGCCCCTTATCCGGCTACTTATGAGTATACAAGAGATTCTCTAGATCGGACCATAAGATGGGCAAAGAGATGTAAAGACGCTCATAAGAACACAGAAAACCAAGCTCTATTTGGCATTATCCAAGGTGGAATGTACAGAGATTTAAGAGAGAAGAGCGTAAAAGAAATGTTAGAAATCGATTTTCCAGGATATTCTATTGGAGGCCTTAGTGTAGGGGAGCCAAAGGAGATCATGTATGAGATGCTCGAATACACAACGCCACTTCTTCCAAAAGACAAACCAAGGTATCTAATGGGCGTAGGAAGTCCAGATGCTTTGTTAGAAGGAGTACTTAGAGGTGTAGACATGTTTGATTGTGTATTGCAGACTCGTATTGCCCGAAATGGTACAGCCATGACTAGTGGTGGAAGGGTAGTTATCCGCAATGCTAAATATATGGAGGACTTTACGCCTCTCGATCACGAGTGTGATTGCTATGTATGTAAGAATTACACAAGAGCGTATTTAAGACATCTCATAAAAGCAGGAGAAATATTAGGTGCTAGATTGCTCACGTATCATAATCTATATTTTTCTTTAAACTTAATGAAAAACGTCCGATTAGCCATTGAAGAAGATCGACTTTTAGATTTTAAAGAGGAATTTTTCAAGAAATATGGATATTGTTAAATGTTTCATGTATAATAAAACTATATGACAAGAAGGAGCGAAAATATATGACTGGGCAACAATTAGGTACATTAGGTAGTTTTCTGCCATTAGTTCTCGTATTTGTATTCTTTTATTTTTTCATTATAAGACCACAAAACAAGCAACAAAAGAAAATACAAGACATGAGAAATAATCTGAAAAAGGGAGACCGAATAGTAACAGTAGGGGGTTTCCATGGAAAAGTAGTAGGTTTTAAAGAAAATGTAGTAGTGATTGAATTAAAACCCGACAATGTAAAAGTAGAAATCACCAAAGCTGCAGTAGCAGAGGTAGTAAAAGAAGCAGAAGTAAATCCTAAAAAATTAGATACAGATAAAAATATAGAAGAGTAAAGACAAAGAATTCAACTTTGTCTTTTCTTTTTTCTGCGGAAAGTTAAATGGTTGATTGGAAGGGAATACTCCATACTTTGTTTTGCAATCATACCTGTATGTATATTATATAACCTAGGGCTTAGAACTACAGTGTTTTTACATAGAACTTAAAAGGTTTTAGCATAAAACCTTTTAAGAGGGGCATGATACTTCTATTCGTTAGGTAGGAGTTGGGTTTATGAAATTACAGATTAATTTCAACGAAAATATGCGTTCTATAAAGAATGCTCTTGGAATAGAAAAAAGCTTTGATATTATTGCAAGAGAATTGCATATAGCAGAGAAAAAATCCTGTATCTTTTTTATAGATGGATTTGCAAAAGATGATATTATGTATTATATCCTCAATACCTTGCAGCAACTAAAAAAAGAAGATTTGAAAAAAGATGTAATTAAAAACCTCTTAAATAAAAACATCGCTTATATAGAGGTAGATACTTTTACAGATTTAGAACAGATGCAGTTGTCGGTACTCTCGGGAGCATTGGCTTTGATTGTGGATGGGGAAATGGAAGGAATTATTATAGACGCTAGAACTTATCCCGTCAGAGGACCGCAAGAGCCGGAGACAGAAAAGGTCACAAGAGGAGCAAAAGACAGCTTTGTAGAGACTGTTATCTTTAATACAGCTTTAATACGAAGACGTGTACGGGATCCTAAATTGTACTTTGAAATTCAGCAAGTAGGCGCTAGGTCGAAGACTGATGTAGTTATTGGATATATTGACGATTTAGTAGATCATGGGTTACTTGATAAGATTAGGAAAAAAATCGAAAATATTAGAGTTGATGCCCTAGTAATGGCGGAAAAGACTTTAGTTGAACTATTAGTAGAATCCAAGTGGTATAATCCATTGCCTCAGGTAAAATATACAGAAAGACCAGACGTAGTGGCTGCTCATCTTATGGAAGGACATATTGCCATTATCGTAGATACTTCGCCAAGTGTCATCTTATTGCCTGTTACGATCTTTCATTTTACACAGCACGCTGAAGACTATTATCAAAATATTGTAGTAGGTACGTATCTTAGGTGGATGCGTTTTATAGGTATGTTTCTGTCTATTTTTGCCATACCCATTTGGATTCTGTTAGTCAATCATCATGAATCCTTGCCTGGTTTTCTTAAATTTATAGGACCAAAGGAAGCAGGTGAAATCTCTATATTTGTGCAATTTCTCATCTTAGAATTTGGTTTTGGTATTTTAAGGATTGCCTCTGTTCATACACCTAATGTTCTCTCTACTTCTTTGGGTATTATTGGGGCTTTGCTCATAGGAGATCTTGCTATAAATGTAGGGTGGTTTATACCTGAGACTATTTTATATACCGTTATTTCCGGTGTAGGCACTTTTGCCAACCCTAGCGTAGAGTTTGGACTATCCATGACTATTTTTCGCATTGTCCTCCTGGTTCTAACGGGATTGTTTGATATTTGGGGGGTTGCCTTAGGCATAATTATCATAATAGGAATGATCTATAGAACGAGATCTTTTGATCACAAAAAATACACTTGGCCCCTATACCCCTTTGACTGGTCTGCTCTTAAAAGCATCCTAGTAAGAAAACCTATACCACAAGTTGGGAAGAAAAATAAAGAATAGCCACCTTATCACGTTACCACCTATTTTAGTTCTAAAACCTCCCATCACTGAATAATAAATAATAAACAGATAGAGGTCGGAGGTATGGATATGAAAGAGAATTCGCAAGTTGATAATGAGTTTTTGAAATTATATCTTAAGGGCTTACTGCGTAGCATTGGTTTGGCCTTGATTTTAATTGTCATTATGACGACTGTATTTTTCTTTGTGGATTTAAATAATAATTTAGTCAATCCATTCGAATTTGTCATATTGCTACTAAGTGTTTTATATGCTAGTATTTATGTTTCTAGGCGTATGAAGAGCAAGGGATGGCTTCATGGGATTATTATGGGAACAATTTATTTTGCCATTATATTTGCTGTAAATCTAGGAACAGCTGCAGATGGTTTTCAAATTATGAGTATTCTCCCTAAATGGATCTTTTTTGCAAGTACAGGTTTTATTGGCGGTTGCATTGGAGTCAATATTCGATAAATTTGTTTAATCGTGGTAAATATTATGATATAATATTCGAGTCAGCAGGTCGACTCGCAAAAATCAGCGTATTTTCCGTGTTTGCAGGAGAAAATGGGATGATTTGCGCGAAAGCAAAGTGAACACTCTAAACGACCGGAGCTGGGTAGCAGCGGAGGTAATCTGCGTCTTATTTATGCTACATTACTTACCGTAAGTGCGATCTGTACGAAAACTTAGAGAGAAAATCTACTATCTACAAAATAAAGTAGATCATTTAAAAAGAAGATATGGATGGGAGTGAAAAAAAGTGAAACATTTTGTAAAAATAAATAAGGGGACATTACACAATCTTGAAAATAAAGGTTGCGGTGAATGTCAAACATCTTGTCAATCAGCATGTAAGACATCCTGTACAGTAGGAAATCAAAAGTGTGAAAATGAATAAGAAACAGCTTTAAGCAGTAAATATTATATTTACTGCTGTTGTTTGTTTAGGAGGATTTTTTTTGATACATAAATATAAACTAGAAGATACATATATTTTACTTGATGTGAATAGTGGGGGAGTTTTTCAAATTGATGAAATCACCTATGATATATTAGATTATTATCCTGATGTAAATAAAGAACAGACCATTGAAAACTTAAAAAACAAATATAGTATTGAAGAATTATCTGAAATTATTGATGAAATAGACCAATTGATAAATCGAAATGAATTATTTACAAAGCAAGATGTAATAAATCCTAATTTTATAAACAATACTGTAATCAAAGCTATGTGCTTACACGTATCTCATGACTGCAATATTAGATGTAAATACTGTTTTGCGTCCCAAGGAGACTTTCAAGGAGATCGACTTCTTATGGACGAAGAGACAGGGAAAAAAGCTATTGATTTTCTAATTGAAAATTCAAAAGGAAGAAGAAATCTAGAAATAGACTTCTTTGGAGGAGAACCTCTACTCAATTTTGAATTAGTAAAGACACTAGTAGATTACGGTAGAGAGCAGGAGAAGATACACAATAAAAATTTCCGCTTTACGATGACTACAAATGGCGTTTTGTTAGATGAAGAGACAATGGAATACATCAATGAAAATATGCACAATGTAGTTTTGAGTATTGACGGTCGAAAAGAAGTAAATGACCGTATGAGATACACACCTAATAACAAGGGTACTTACGATATTATCCTTTCTAAGATTAAAGCTATGGCAGATAAGAGAGGGGATAAGGAACATTATGTTAGAGGTACTTATACAAAATATAATTTAGACTTTAGTAATGATGTGATTCATCTAGCTGATTGTGGTTTTAAGCACATATCTGTGGAACCTGTTGTTACAGATCCTAAAATGGATTATGCAATTACAAGAGAAGATCTACCAGTTTTATTTAATGAATACGAAAAATTGACGAAAGAATACCTAAAAAGACAAGAAGACAAACCATTTCGCTTTTACCATTTTAATGTAGATTTAGATCATGGACCATGTCTTTACAAAAGGGTTTCAGGTTGTGGTGCAGGCAATGACTATATTGCTATTACGCCTCAAGGAGATATTTACCCTTGTCATCAATTTGTAGGAGATGAGAAATTTAAATTAGGTACAATTTTCGAAGGAATTGTCAATACTACAGTGAAAGACGAATTTCATGAGGCTAATTTAACAGAAAAAGCAAAGTGCACAGACTGTTGGGCAAAATATTTCTGTGGTGGCGGATGTTTAGCAAATGCATATAATACGAACGGAAATGTATTAGAACCTGATGAAATAGGCTGTGAATTAGAAAAGAAGAGATTAGAATGTGCTATAGCCATCGAAACGATTAACAGAAGCTAACTGTTGTTTGAACGAGACTTCTTTCAGTGGGGGATTCGCCCGTACTAAAGGTTAGTCGAGTTAACCGCCCTTGGGCCCCCGCTGTCTAAGGAGGCGGAGGTCTTAGGGCGGGTTCGTTCAGTGATAAAGATATGAGGAGGCTTGAGATGAAAAAGAAAGTCTACAAGAAAAAGGGGACAAGAAGTAAAAGCACAGTAGGATTTGTACTAATTTTAGCGATTATCGCTTTTACCTCTTTTGTTATGATCAATGGATTGCAAGTAGGCATATATGAAATACTGCCTGTTAAAGACAATGTCAACTACGGTTTAGACTTAACAGGTGGAGTATACGTAGTTCTAGAAGCAAAAGAAGCTAAAGGAGATCCTGTTACAGATGAAAAAATCAATCGAGCTATTGCAATTATTCAAGAGAGAATAGATGGATTAGGCGTATCTGAGCCTATTATTGCAAGGCAAGGAGAAAATCGAATCCGTGTTTCCATACCAGATATGCAAGATCAAAAAGAAGCATTAGATGTAATAGGTAAGACAGCTCAATTAGAATTTGTAGGTCCTGATGGAGAAGTTGTTTTAACAGGAGAGCGAGTCCGAGAATCTAATGCTGTCTATCAAACAGATGAAACAGGTGCAAGATCAGCAGTTGTTACATTAAAATTTAATGAAGCTGGTACAGAAGCTTTTGCTGAAGCAACAGCTAAATATATCAATCAAGTCATTGAAATAAAACTCGACGGCGAAGTGATTTCTGCTCCACAAGTACAAACAAAAATTACTGGTGGAGAAGCAGTCATAACAGGCATGGCAAATATTGAAGAAGCTGGAAATCTTGCTACTCTAATTCAAGCAGGAGCATTGCCAGTAGAACTAGAGCCAGTGGAAGTTCGAACAATTGGACCTACCTTAGGACAAGACTCATTAGAAAAGAGTATCATTGGTGGGGCAATTGGTATTTCATTAGTATTCGCCTTTATGTTATTTTACTATAGGGTGCCAGGGTTTATTGCAGATTTAGCATTAATTGTATATGTCCTTTTAAACTTCTTAGTATACTCTTTAATTGGTGTGACCATAACACTTCCAGGTGTTGCAGGAATTATTCTCTCTATTGGTATGGCTGTTGACGCCAATGTCATTATATTTGAAAGAATAAAAGAGGAACTCCGCATTGGAAAATCTCTTGGAGCTGCTATTGATTCAGGCTTTAAAGAAGCATTCTCATCCATATTTGATGGAAATGTTACGGTAGTCATTGCTGGTCTAGTACTCTTTGCTTTGGGATCTGGAACAGTAAAGGGTTTTGCAGTAACACTCTTAATAGGTACTGCAATTAGCATGTTTACAGCACTTACTGTAACAAGACATCTGTTAAAGATGTTTGTAAATATGCAGATAGTAAAAAATACTAAATTTTACGGAGCATAGGAGGCGAGTACATGAAAAAGAAATTTAATATAATAGGTAAGAGAAAGTTCTTCTTTATCTTTTCTACCATACTTATGATCATCTGTATAGGCTCCTTATTGATTAATGGATTAAATTACGGCATCGATTTTAAAGGTGGTACTATTATTCAAATTGAAATGCATCAAACTTTTAAAACAGATGAAATTAGAGAAATTACAGACACTTTTGATGACAGTGCAGACATTACTTATGCTGGGGAAGAACAAACTCAACTAATGATCAATACTCAGGAGAGTTTGAATGAAGAACAAATTGAGTCCTTGTTTAGTAAATTTCAAGAAAAATACGATTTAAAAGGCAAAGATTTATTATCATCAGAGAAGGTAAGCGCTACAATAGGTGACGAATTTAAAACCCAGTCCATACTAGCCTCAGTCATCGCAGTACTACTTATACTCGTTTATATTACATTTCGATTTGAGTTCTTGTTTGGCTTCTCTGCCGTACTTGCATTAGCACATGACTTAATAGCTGTATTAGGAGCATATTCGATTTTTGGCGTTGAAGTCAATTCACCATTTATTGCAGCAATGCTCACCATATTAGGTTTCTCTGTTAATGATACAATTGTTATCTTTGACAGAATACGAGAAAATCGAAGAAAGTATAAAAAGAGCCAGTTGTTCGAATTGA
This sequence comes from Alkalibaculum bacchi, assembly GCF_937875145.1. GTDB lineage: Bacteria > Bacillota > Clostridia > Eubacteriales > Alkalibacteraceae > Alkalibaculum > Alkalibaculum bacchi_A. Next base: position 7,833 of record NZ_CALNCS010000147.1, read on the forward strand.
CGAATGATAGTGTTAATCAAACCATGGGGAGATCTATTAATACAACCTTATGTGTATTATTAGCGATCATATCCTTATATCTAATGGGGGTACAGTCTATACAAGACTTCATTCTTCCATTAATCATTGGATTTATCAGTGGCTCCTACTCAACTATATTTATAGCAAGCTCCTTCTGGTATGTGGTACAGGAGAAGAGACAAGCAGCAAAGGCACATTAGTTTTAAGATGCAAGTTCTAAGTTGTATGTAAAACCAAAAGTCACCCTTGATGGCTGTACTTCTTAGAACTTAGAACTTACACGGGGGTGAGAATATGTATAGGTGGACCTTAAAAAATCGAAAAGTAGACTACAAAAACATGTCTTCTCAGCTTCGAATTAGCCAAGAAGTCTGTAGGGTATTAGTTAATCGGAATATTACTTCAAGGCAGAGCATCAAAGAGTATCTCCATCCAACTTTTGAAAATTTACATGACCCTAGGCTCATGTTAGATCTAGAAAAATCCGTTAATGCGATAATACAAGGGATCCAAGAAAATAAATTGTTTCGCATTGTAAGCGATTATGATGTAGATGGCGTTATAAGTTGTTATACTTTATATAAAGCTCTAAGTAGATGTGGAGCGAGGACAGATTATGTGATTCCTCATAGAGTATACGATGGTTACGGCATTAATGAGCGAATCGTAAGAGATGCAAAAGAAGATGGAATAGATATTCTGATTACTTGCGATAACGGAATATCTGCCTTTGATGCAATGGAGTTAGCAAGTGAATTAGGATTAATAGTAATTATAACGGATCATCATCAACTTTCTTATGAAGTATTAGAAGATGGAAGCAAAGAATACCGAAAGCCAAAAGCTTATGCTATCGTAAACCCGCATCAAGAGGATTGTAAATATCCTTTTAAGTCTCTTTGTGGTGCAGGTGTAGTATTTAAGATGATACAATTACTTTATGAACTTATGAACCTTCCTAAAGCAGAAGCACTTGATTTTGTACAGTATACATCTGTGGCAACCGTATGTGATATTGTAGATTTAGTAGGTGAAAATCGAATTATCGTAAAAAATGGTTTGGAGTTGCTTAAATCTACAGAGAATGTAGGACTAAAAGAATTGATTAAGGTTAATAATCAGGACATACAAAAAATCTCTGCTTATACTTTAGGCTTTATCATCGGTCCTTGCATTAATGCGGCTGGTAGATTAGACTCAAGTGATATAGCTGTAGAGCTATTGATGACATATGATGAAGACGAAGCAAAAGCCATAGCCAGTGAACTATATCAGTTTAATTATGAGAGAAAAGAGCTTACGGAATCTGGTCTAGAAAAAGTCATTTTTGAAATTGAGAATTCACAAATAAAAGACGACAAAATCAAAATCATATTTCAGGAAGATATTCATGAAAGCGTAGCAGGCATTATTGCAGGCAGGGTAAAAGATATATATCATTTACCAACTATTGTCTTGACAGATTCAGAGGGCGTAGCTAAGGGCTCTGGTAGATCGATTGAAGCGTATAATATATATGAAGGATTATCTTATTGCAGAGAGTTATTAGAAAAATTTGGTGGACATTCTATGGCGGCAGGCCTATCTGTTCAAAAATCGAATATTCAAGCCTTAAGACAAAAAATAAATGAACAATTTGATATAGATGAAGAAGAACTTATTCCTAAATTGTGCATTGACGCATTTATGTCCATTGATCAGGTCAATTTAGCCCTTATCAATGAATTAGAATTTTTAGAGCCCTTTGGAAAGGGAAATAGCAAACCTGTATTTGGTGATAAAAATATTGGACTTATAAAGGGAAGAATCTTAGGCGAAAAAGGGAATGTATTGTCTTTAAAATTAGTTTCTTCTAATAAGGAGCTTCATGATGGTATCTTTTTTGGAGATATTGAAAAATTTAATGAATACATTGAAGAGAAGTTTGGAAGAAGTGAACTAGATAAGCTTTATAATGGAATGAATAATCACATTTTATTAGATATGGCTTATTATCCCAAATTAAATAGTTATAATGGAAATGAAAAAATACAAATAAATATTTTACATATGAAATAAAAGATTTGAATTCGTATAAAATCATGGTAAAATATAAGAATGCAAGGGGAATTTTAATGGATTTAAAATCATTTATAAGTATTGTACCCGATTTTCCCAAAGAGGGAATTAGTTTCAAAGATATTACAACGTTGCTCCAAAATGGGGATGCTTTAAAGTATGCAGTAGATCAATTTGCCCACATGGCTAAGGACCTCCAAATAGATATTATTTTAGGACCAGAGGCAAGAGGGTTTATTTTTGGTACTGCAGTAGCTTACGCTTTAGGTGCAGGCTTTGTACCTTTAAGAAAAGCAGGGAAGCTTCCTAGGGAGACTATAAGTGAAAGTTATTCTTTGGAATACGGTAAGAACTCTCTAGAAATTCATCACGATGCCATACAAAAAGGTCAAAGGGTCTTAATTGTCGATGATTTACTAGCTACGGGTGGTACGTTGAACACTTCAATAAACTTAGTTGAGAGATTGCAAGGAACAGTGGAAGGGGTTTTTACGCTAATCGAATTGATGGATCTAAACGGTAGAGAAAATCTAAAAGGCTATAATGTACAATCCCTAATCACATATCCTTATTAAAGAAAAGCTGACGAAGGTCAGCTTTTCATGTATACTTATAATAATAATTGAACAATGGTTTGACTATCGTTCAATCCTTGTTTAATGTGTCAATAGTGCTTTCTTATTTAATTGAATAGTCCTCGCTTTAATCAAGTTCTTATTAAAATACAATAAATCTATTGTACAAGTAACCATAGGTGAATTTGCTTAGAACTTACAACGTAGAACTTACAACGAAAAGCGCCTACGGCGCTTTTATATACTAGGATGGTGTGTCTTATGATAAACGAATTAGTTCAAAAAATTAAATCTTATAATAAAGATGCGGACACTGATATTTTCATAAAGGCGTACCAGTTGGCAAAAAATGCTCACGAGGGTCAAAAGAGAGAGTCTGGAGAGGACTATATTGTTCATCCTTTAGAAGTTGCCGAAATTCTTATCGGATTACAACTGGACATGCCTACGATTACAGCATCGATTTTACACGATGTTATTGAAGATACCAATTATTCTTATGAAGATATCTCCAGTATGTTTACTCCAGAAATAGCAGAGCTAGTAGATGGTGTAACCAAAATTGGAAAAATTGAATTTAGCTCTAAAGAAGAGCGACAAGCAGAAAGTTTGCGTAAAATGATCATAGCTATGGCAAAAGATATTCGCGTTATTCTTATAAAATTAGCGGATAGACTTCATAATATGAGGACACTAAAGTATATGCCAGTAGATAAGCAAAAGGAAAAAGCTCAAGAAACTTTAGATATCTACGCACCAATTGCTCATAGACTGGGTATTTCTAGAATAAAGTGGGAGTTAGAAGACTTAGCTCTTAGGTATTTGGCTGAGGATACTTACTATGATTTGGTTCATAAGGTCTCTAGCAAGAGAAAAGAAAGAGAAGAATATATTGAACAGGTCATAGATAGTTTAAAGCAGCGCTTACAAAAATCAGAAATTGAATCTGATATCTACGGAAGACCTAAGCACTTTTATAGTATTTATAGGAAGATGTACCAACAGAACAAAACTTTTGATCAAATATATGACCTTATTGCCGTTCGCGTGATTGTCAATAGCGTGCGAGATTGTTACGCTGTCTTAGGGGTTGCACATACGATGTGGAAGCCTCTTCCTGGAAGGTTTAAAGACTATATAGCCATGCCAAAACCGAATATGTATCAGTCCCTCCATACTACTGTTATTGGTCCTAACGGGGACCCTTTCGAAATTCAGATTCGAACTTGGGATATGCATCGTACTGCAGAATTTGGTATTGCTGCTCATTGGAAGTATAAGGAAAGCGTAGCTACGAGTAAAGAAGATTCTTTTGAAGACAAATTAGTATGGCTTAGGCAGATTTTAGAGTGGCAAAGGGAGCTTCAGGATTCATCTGAGTTTATGGAAACCCTTAAATTAGATTTGTTTTCTGATGAAGTTTTTGTTTTTACGCCAAAAGGGGATGTCATGCAATTTCCGAAAGGAGCTACTCCTTTAGATTTTGCCTATAGAGTTCATAGTGATATTGGAAATAAGTGTATTGGTGCAAAGGTAAATGGAAAGATTGTTCCTTTAAATTACGAATTAAATAATGGAGAAATTATCCACATTTTAACTTCTAACAACTCAAGTGGGCCTAGTAGAGACTGGCTAAAGCTTGTAAAGTCATCCCATGCAAAGAATAAAATTAGACAATATTTTAAAAAGGAAAAACGAGAAGATAATATTATAAAGGGAAAAGATGCTTTAGAAAAAGAATTGCGGAGACAGGGTTTACAAAACACCACAATAATTAAACAGCATTATCTTGAGTACGCAGCACAGAAGACAAATTACAACTCTATGGACGATTTGTGTGCTGCTATTGGATTTGGTGGCATCAAAGCCAATCACGTTATACAAAAAATCAAAAATAAGTTTAAGGATGAACTAAATTTAGAACAACCAGCTGAGCCAACTATAATGGAAGAAAAGCAAACAAAACCTCAAAAAATCTATAATGACTTAGATAAAGCAGTAAAAGTTTCTGGTTTTGATAATATGGCAGTACGCTTTTCAAAATGCTGTAATCCCGTTCCTGGAGATAATATTGTAGGATATATTACAAGGGGCCGAGGTGTTTCGATACACAGGGCAGATTGCGTAAATATCCGTCATACAGATGATATAGGGCGACTAATCGATGTAGAATGGGTAAAACATACAAATGCAAACTTTAAAGCGCAAATCAATATTAAGGCAAGAGATGTAAGAGGATTTTTGACAAAGGTTACAAAGACCTTGTCTGAAGAAGATATCAATATTGATTCTTTGTACTGCAAGGGGGATACTCAAGGCTATGCATATGTTGATATCAGCGTAGAAGTTAAAACAGTTAAAGAATTAAGCAAATTGATCAAGAGATTAAGTAAAATACCAGAGATATTATCTATCTATAGAATTTAGGTGAAAAAATGAGAGCAGTAATTCAAAGAGTTCGTTCTTGTAGTGTAGACGTAGAAGGCGAGCCTTATAGCCAAATAGGAAAGGGTTTGCTCGTCTTACTAGGGATTAAAACCGATGATACACAAGAAGATATCCATTACTTAGTGGACAAAATTCAGCATTTGAGAATTTTTGAAGATGAAGAGGGAAAGATGAACCTATCCTTAAATGATATAGAAGGAGAAGTCATGATTGTCTCTCAGTTCACTTTATATGGAGATTGTAAGAAAGGTAGAAGACCTAGTTTTATTCGGGCAGGAAAGCCAGAAGAAGCAGAGTGCTCGTACAATGAATTTGTCCAAGTCTTTCGTTCTACAAAAATTCCAGTAAAGACTGGCGTTTTTCAGGCTCATATGAATGTTCGTCTAGATAACGATGGTCCAGTAACGATGTTAATAGATAGCGAAAAGAGCTTTTAACAATCGTTCAACAACCGTTTAAAAGGAGAGTGTATATATGGATATTAAAATTATTAATAATAATTCTATGGGGACAAATACGTATATTGTCTCTATTGAAAAAGAGGCAATTGTAATAGATCCTGTTGGGAGTATGAATACGGTTTTAGATTATATTGAAAAAAATGAACTTCAGGTAAAGTATATCTTGCTTACTCATGGACATGGGGATCATATTGGTTTAGTACCAGAGCTAAAAGAAATTACTGGGGCCCCAATTTATGTTCACAGTGAAGATGAAGAGATGATAAACGATTCTCTTATCAATCTATCTGTCCACTTTGAAAAAACTGTATCTTTTAAAAGCGATTATTATTATGATCACAAGGATGATTTGAAACTAGGAGAAGAGACCATAACAATCATTCACACTCCAGGGCACACAAAAGGCTCTGTATGCATTCAAATAGGAGACTCTTTATTTACTGGAGATACGCTCTTTAAGGGTTCTATTGGTCGAACAGATTTTTATGGAGGAGACTATAATACCATCATACAATCATTAAATAATATAAAAACACTAGATTCAAACTTAAAAGTATATCCAGGTCATGGTCCATCAAGTCAATTGAGCACTGAATGTACGACAAATCCCTATTTTCAACTATAAATAGGGGGTTTAAAAAAAGGGTGTTGACTTTTTCCTTGACACTTTATTTAGAAAAAACTATAATGATAGACAATTGCATAGGAAAACGATGAAAAAGAGAGTAGTCTGTAGCGAATATTCAGGGAGAAGGTGCCGTGACTGAAAGCGCCTTTATATTTTAGCAGTTGAAAAACACTTTGGAGTTTTTATGAGAACGCAAAGGCGTTAAAGTGGGTTTTTACCAAACAGGGTGGCACCACGGGTTAAGATACTCGTCCCTGACATATTGTCAGGGGTGGGTATTTTTTTTGTTTGCTGACCACCTTTAAACCCAATGTCTACAACACGGCAGAATAATCAAATATAAAGATTTTTAATACAAAATTTCAAACAAATACAGGAGGAAAAACATGAACCCAAGCACAAGTTATAGGACACATATGTGTACCCAATTAGGTGAAGAAAACATCAATCAAGAGGTAAAGCTATCCGGTTGGGTACAAAAATGGAGAGATCTTGGTGGCGTAACATTTATTGACTTAAGAGATCGAAGTGGCATCATACAAATCGTATTTAATGAAAGCGATAATGCAGAAGCTGCTAAATTAGCGTCGAGTCTTCGAAATGAATACGTAATCCAAGTATGCGGTAATGTAGTAAAGAGGGCAGAAGAAACCATTAATCCTAATTTGTCTACAGGTACAATTGAGGTAAAATGTCATAGCCTAAAAGTATTAGATGTAGCTCAGACCCCACCAATCTACATTGATGATACGGATACTTCAAAAGAGAGTATCCGATTAAAATACCGATATTTAGATCTTAGAAAACAAAATATGAAAAACACTATTATGATGAGACATAAGGTGACGAGTTTTGTTCGAAACTTTTTAGATGATGAAGGATTTGTAGATATTGAAACACCTATGCTTACAAAGCCAACTCCAGAAGGAGCAAGGGACTTTCTTGTGCCAAGCAGGGTTCAAAAGGGTAATTTCTTTGCATTACCTCAATCTCCACAATTGTATAAGCAAATTTTAATGGTCTCTGGTTTCGACAGGTATTATCAAATTGTAAAGTGTTTTAGGGATGAAGATTTAAGACAAGATCGTCAACCAGAATTTACTCAGATTGATATGGAGCTATCCTTTGTCAAAGAGGAAGACATTATGGATATAAATGAAAGAATGGTTGCAGCACTATTTAAAAAATTTAAAGGAATAGATATTTCTCTTCCATTAAAGAAAATGCCTTACAAAGAGGCAATGGAGCGATTTGGCTCAGATAAGCCAGATACTCGCTTTGGATTTGAATTAGTAGATGTAAAAGAAGTATTTAAAAACACAGGATTTAAAGTTTTTGCGGATAATATTGCAAAAGGCGGCGATATCCGAGCCATAAATGCAAAAGGCTGCGGAGAATCTTTTAGCAGAAGAGAAATTGACGCTTTAGTAGAATACGTTAAAATATACAAGGCAAAGGGCTTGTCTTGGGTAAAAGTTACAGACGACGGAATCAAATCACCAATTGAAAAATTCTTAAGCGATGAAGAAATCAATCAATTATTGGTGACTACAAATGCAGAGCCAGATGATTTGATTCTAATCGTAGGAGACAAACCTTCTATCGTATTTGATGCTTTGGGTCATTTGAGATTAGAGCTAGCTCGAAAATTAGAAATAGAATATGATAGAGAGTATGATTTCCTTTGGGTTACAGATTTCCCATTGTTTGAGTATTCAGAAGAAGAAAATAGATACATGGCAAAACACCATCCATTTACTTGCCCTAGAGAAGAAGACATTCCATTAATGGAAT
>NZ_CALNCS010000148.1 GCF_937875145.1 Alkalibaculum bacchi
ATTTTTTGAATATATAGGTTCATTACCTGTATTCATAAGCATGAAACAACCTGTACCATAAGTGCTTTTTACTTCGCCTGGTTCAAAACATGTTTGCCCAAAGAGTGCAGATTGTTGATCTCCAGCAGCACTCGCAATTGGTATTGCTGTACCAAAAAACTCAGGATTACTCTCTCCATATACACAACTCGATGGTTTAACTTCAGGTAACATACTCATTGGAATTCTAAATATACTGCAAAGTTCCTCGTCCCATTGAAGTGTATTAATATTAAATAATAGTGTTCGTGAGGCATTAGAATAATCTGTTACATGGATGCTGCCTTTAGTAAGCTTATATATAAGCCAACTGTCAACCGTACCAAAGCAAAGCTTACCTTGTTCGGCATGTTTACGAGCACCTTCTACATTATCTAATATCCAACGTATTTTAGTAGCAGAAAAATATGGATCAAAGATGAGACCAGTACTATTGTGAACCTTTTCCTCGATTCTGGGATATTCAGCCCTAAACTTATCAACAAGCTCAGTTGTGCGCCTACATTGCCACACAATTGCATGGCAAATAGGTTGGCCTGTTTCACGATCCCAGACTACAGTTGTTTCTCTTTGGTTTGTAATACCAATTGCAGCGATATCACAGGCATTAGCATCAATACGTACTAAAGCGTCACGCGCAACTGAGAGTTGTGATTGCCAAATTTCATTAGCGTCGTGCTCCACCCAACCTGGTTCAGGGAAAAACTGAGTAAGCCCCTTTTGAGCCATAGAACGGATACTTCCCTGTTTATCAAACAAAATACACCTATTACTAGTAGTGCCAGCATCAAGTGCCATAATATATTTTGCCAACACGACCACTTCCAGAATCAAGGCAATTTTTACAAACTAGCCGGATGGATAATCTCCAAGAACTTCAGACACGGTCAAAACTTGAACAAGATAAAATATTTCATATCACTATGATTTAAACGCACTCTTATAAATCATACGAGCGTCTTCCATATTAAGTATCTTAAAGCTACCGAATGACTTACCTTGATTTTCATGCAAGCCAATAATAAACTTATCTATATCTGTATGGACAAATCCAAATTCATCAAGATACTGTGGCATACCAAGAGAAATGAAGAACTTCTGCACTATATCAATAACTGAAGAGGCATCCGCAAGATCATCACCTGTAGGAACAAATCCAAAAACCCCACGTCCAAAATCTATAAACCTACGTGGATTAGCATCACACACATAACGCATCCAAGCTGGAAAAATAACGGCAAGCCCCGCACCATGAGTAACCGTAGGCTTAACCGCAGAAAGCTCGTGCTCTAGCGCATGCGATCCCCAGTCTTCTTCACGCCCAATCCCGGCAAGACCATTATGGGCAAGAGTTCCTAACCACATAATATTAGCACGTGCATCATAGTCTGTTGGATCACGAATAAGTTTAAGCGCTTCGGATCTTACTGACCGTAATAAAGCAAGCGCAATTGAATCAGTGGAAATAACATCTTCAGAACAAGAAAAATAACGTTCCATGATATGTGCGCAAATATCAGTGATACCCGAAAAAGTTTGCCAACTAGGCAAACTCATTGTAAGCACCGGATCCATAAAAGCCACTTGAGCACGAATTAGATCACTCGTAATAGCACTTTTAAGCCCAACCTCATCATTTGAAATAACGCAAGAATCAGAGGACTCAGAACCTGAAGCTGGAATTGTTAAAATGACTGCAATAGGAAGAGCATTAGAAAATTGCATATGTTTACTAGGATCAAAAACGTTCCAAACATCACAGGTAAGCTTTGCACCAATCGCAATTGCTTTAGAACAATCAATTACTGAACCACCACCGACCGCAATAATTAGATCCACATTATTGGATCGGGCAAGTTCAACTCCCTGACGGACAACCGTAATTTCAGGATTAGGACGTACTCCACCCATTTCTATATGAGCAATACCAGATGTTTCTATTGCATAAAGGACTTTTTTAAGAAGTCCGCTTTTAACAACATGCCCACCACCATAAACTACAAGTACTTTTTTATAGTTCATCGAGCTAGCCCATTGGCCAACTTCTTTTTCCGCATCTTTACCAAAAACAAAACGTGTCGGAACAATCCAGCTAAAGTCTCTCACAAGTATTCTCCTATCTAGAATAAGTTCTCATATAGATAGAATCTGGACCAGTGGACATACCTTATCGCTGGTCCAAAAAAAAATGAACATGCACTTAAATTGCTTTAAAACTCTAAACAGTCTTTTCTGCTGTAAGTTTGGGACAACCCCATTTCTTAGCCACCTTATCAACTATAGGAGGCACTATAATGGCAGTAATCACTACAGCAGCAGCAATTTGAGTAGTTGCGCTAGCCACATAAGGTTCCCAAGAAGGGTCAATGAGGGCTACTGCTGCAGGAGAAGCAATTGTATTTCCAGCAGCACTTGCTAAAGCAGCTCCTGCATAGCCTGGACGCTTTAGAATGAACTTGTCAGCAAGTAATGCTGCTCCACCGCCGATGAAGAATACCATGCATGTTAAAACAAGGCCTGATGGACCAGCTTCAATAACTGATCCAAAGTTAATACCAGCACCTATACAAAAACCCACGAAAGGTACAACAAGTCCAGCTCCTACAGAAAAGAATTTACGCATATCTTCATCAAGATTACCTAAAATACAACCCACAATGAGTGGCACAATAGCTGCGAGCAAAGATAAGAAGGGAATATTAGCCATCCCAGATGCTCCTAAGGTAAGAAGAGCAAGAAAAGGACCATCATGGATGTTCATGACTGATTGCGCTGCCGTATCCTCAGGATCCCCATACTCCCCCATCAGCGAGAGATAGAGCGAACCATTAGCACCTGTAACTGAACTAATAATTGCTAAAACAGAAACACCAAGTACCCCTGCTTTTCCAAAAAACGTGCCAATTAAAAGACCAAGGATTGCTCCTGCTGCCCATTTAGCAAGTAGTAGAACACCACC
>NZ_CALNCS010000149.1 GCF_937875145.1 Alkalibaculum bacchi
AGTATAACATAACCTAAAAAACAGAGCAAGGTGAGATATAAATTAGGATAGTGTCAACTTACTGTAGGAAAATAAAAAAATATTTTCCCCTTTGTTATCACATTATAGTCCTCGAACAGCTTTCAACCACTTTGAAGCTGAATTTGTTTTACCAATATTCATTATGGTTATGTTATCCAGGGTTTCGCAGCTAATCCGGTGATGTTTCTTTATGATACGAGCATCTAGCTTAATAACACGCTTTTCTTTGATTTGCGTCTCTTTTCTCTTCATCATGTATTCACTAATATCCCCGCCATTAAAGCTAAAGACACGGAGTCTTGCCATTTGTTCCATGCCATCCTCGGACCAACCTTTAGGTCTGGAACTAAGTCTATCCGATAATACATGGCTAACATGTCCTTCTGCGCTACATCCAATATATTCTCTACTTTCTTGGCGTTGTATGGCTTTCCAGTTGTTTAGAACATACTTTTTGGCGTCAAGTACGACCTTACGCTTATGCTGATCTTCGGTATTACTTAACATGATATCAAATAATTCTTCAGTTGCATTTTTCATACCCTGATAAATATAGTTCCACAAGGGTTCTCTAGTATAATCTAGATGGGCGGTGGCTGCCCTTATGTATTTTGCCAAGTGAAATTTATCTAGTACAAATTCTGATTTTGCTATCCAGTTAAGACCTTCTTTAATCCAAAAAGCTCCATCTCCTGAAATGAATACTTTGGTTATTGTTTCGCTATTATAGGCCTCGTCAATGTACTTGGCTACGTCTAGCCATAGTTCTTCGCTGCTCTGCTTTGCACCGGTAAAATAACGTACATTTAAAAGTTTATTACGCCCTTTGGAGATTTTTTGCCTTCCTTCGTGAACATAAATGATCTTTACTATGTCTTTAGACCCGTTTTGAAGGGCCACATGATCCTCATCGGCTTCGATATAGAGGATAGGCGTATCTCGCTTTGTTTTATCTATAGCTACAGCTTCGTTTGGAATTGCTCCTAGTTTGCGTATCTCGTTCATTACTGTAGTTTTGCTATGAATTCCACAGAATGAAGTCTCATCTGCCACTTGTTGGTAAGATTTGTCGGTTGCCTTTGATACAAGCATTGTAGCTACATTTAGGTCTTTTCTCTGATGTGTTTCTATACCTACAAGTTCATCAGATAAATATGCATACTCCTTGGTTTTCTTATGGGTGTAATATGTCCTCTTGTAGGTTACCAGTCCCATGGTGGTTGCTAAGGAGTTAATATCTTTAATTCGCTCAACATACCAATTCTTCTTTCTATCTTTGCTTTCTTTCACGGTTCTGTCTAAAGTTTCTAATGCCTCTCCTACCATAAGGGTACCTGCTTTATGTAGCTCTGTTTCTAGGTTCTTAGTAAATTCGTTGAAATTTATGTTACCACTCAAGGCTTTTTGTAAATTTTCTTGATATGCTATAATGATTATTTCTAATGCTTCCTGTATAATGTTCATGAGAGTAGTCCTTTCTCTGTATATTTTGATTTTCGACGACTTAATCATAACATACAGGGACTGCTCTCTTTATTTTTTCCTACAGTAATTTTACTCTAGCTCTATTGCATTTAATAGGCTTGTTTTTTAACCAGCAATATTATTTATGTTTGAGATACTAAAAACTGTGGTAAAGTAATCTAGAGGTGAAAAAAATGGTAGTTAAAAAAGGATTTACAATGTTAGCCCTGGAAACTTCTTGTGATGAAACTTCTGCAGCTATAGTGGTAGATGGT
>NZ_CALNCS010000150.1 GCF_937875145.1 Alkalibaculum bacchi
TACCATTGAAAAAACAGGATACAAGCCCAGCCCACTTGCGCGCGGCATGAACGCTAAGAAAACCTACATGCTAGGAATAATTATTGGTGATATCACAAACCACTTTAGTAATCAAATAGTTAAGGGTATTGACTCAGTTGCACATAAGGAAGGTTATCATCTGCTTATTAGCAGTTCCAATTTTGACCGCGATGATGAACGAACGTATATAGAGCAATTGCTTGCTATAGGTGTAGACGGTTTTATAGTACAGCCTACTGCGCGCTTCAAAGAAGTTGCCAGCCTTATTGAAAATATGGGAAAACATTTGGTCTTTTTTGATAGCCAATTTTATGATTATACCTCAAGCTGGGTTAAAACCAACAACTATGAATCAACCTACAGTGCAATTGAAACATGCATTACCAAAGGCTATAAACGTGTCCTAATGGTCACGGCGAAACCACAAATGTTAAGCTCGCGGATCGAACGCTCAAGTGGCTGTGAAGATGCTCTTGAGGCTCATGGCATACCACTAAATCGCTATATCATTCCTGATAGAGACCTCATAGAGGATGACCTTGATACTTGGTTGCACAGAAATATCAATGGCACAACACCGACACTTGTATTTGCTCCCAATTGCTGGGCATTACCAAAAATCTATGCTGCGATGCAAGATTTCTATCCTCTTATGCCAGAAACGGTCGGACTCTTAGGATTTGATAATTTGGAATGGGCAGAATTAGCTTCTCCTAGTATTTCCGTAATCACCCAGCCAGCCTATGAAGAAGGGCAACAAGCTGCACGCATCTTACTTGATCTTATAGATGGCAAAGGGAAGGTAGATCCGCATCAGGTTCTGAATTGTAATATCAAATGGTCAGCTAGCACCCTATAAATGAGAAAGTTAATAAATGAACTATACGTTTAGAATAAATCATGATGTGTAACTACATCTTCCAAAAACCATCTCTTTTGCATGGTCGCCCACTAAACTCTCCATCACATTAATAATCCGGCCTAGCAAAAGAGCTGAAACGACCGTCGTTAAACCAAAGCCTTCAATATCACCAAATAGCACTAATGAACCAATAATAGAAACAAGCACATGGCTTGAGTCAAAGACAACTTTTATATTACCGAAAGGCTTTTTAAGAGTCCCCGATATAACTTGGACAAGGCCATCTGGTGCGTTGGGAACAACATCCATCCCAACCATCAGTGTAACGCCAAACGCTGTTACCACCAGTGCACCAAGCATGCATATAGTTTGAGCAAGAATATTTGAGAGATTTATCTGCACAAGGTTTGCAATCATATCTACGAAATACCCCATACCAAACGCAAATACCGTCTCTAAAAGAATTCTTAAGTGAAAATGTCCATGCAAAATAATGATCTGAGCACTGACATATAAAATATAAGTTAAAAAAATCATAGCACCTAAGGTTGTACCAAGCGCCCGAGCTGCAAATGTTGCAAAGCATGTAAGTGATGCTACACCAAGGCCAGATTCAGTTTGCAGTACCGTACCGAGTGAAATCGATAAGAGCCCGATTCCATAGACAGCAAATCGCGCGATTGTTCTCCCCCACT
>NZ_CALNCS010000151.1 GCF_937875145.1 Alkalibaculum bacchi
TATCTCATTGTTCTAGTGGAAGTTCTATGTGGGCTGTATTTGACGGATACGTTTAAAAGGAGATGCAAAGTTAAAATAAATTGATGGTCGACAATCTGGTAATCCAAATTTCCTTGGTATTTATCAGCAAGATCTTGGAGGATAAGAAGGCCATACCCAGGGGAGATGTGTTTTTTTCTTGCAAATATTTTTTTGTTTGTACCAGATGAAACAATAGGTACAGGATTTTTTATCTGATAATATAAATACTGTTTTTGGGGATAGAGTTCAATATGGATGAATCTGTCTTCTTCAGACATCTGTAAATTGGCTTCTATGGCATTGTCGATGCTGTTGAATAAAAAAGAACTAATATCCAAATCTTCAATGCTCAACTTTTCTGGTAGAAGTCCTTTTACTTGAAAGTCAATATGATGACCCATAGTATTTATGTACTTTCTGTTTAGGACGATATCTGCAACATGATTACCGGTGCTAATGGCATTAGGAGTTTGGCTCATTTTATTCTTCAAGGATTGAAGATATTCAAAGGCATTTTTGCTATTATTTTCTTTTATCAGTAATTCCCAATTTTTTATATGATTATCTATATCATGCCAAACTTTATTGATGTATTCATGCTGTTCTTTGCTGTGAGAAAGATACTGCTCATTAGATTTGTTATACATTTCTTTGATTTTCTGTCTTTCATTTTGAAGAAAAAACAGATTTGTATTTAAATAAAAATAAGTAATAGCCAAAGTAAGAATGATAAAGCATACGCTAGTATAATAAAAAATAGAGACTAGTTCCCCATTGGTGTCAACATACAATAGTATTTGAATCAAAAATGCCGAGATAATGATAATCAGCAAGTAAACCATAGATAATATAAATGTATGTATTTTTGGTAGCAGCAATTGATGAGCACGAAATATCTTTGTTAGAAAAAAGAGAAACAAAAATTTAATGGCAACTGCATAAAAAGAAAAAATATATCGTGCACCTTCAGCTAAAAATATTAATTCATTAGGATGAGTTTTGGTAGCAAAATAAATAAGACAAATCAAGATGAACTCAGATAAAAAAATAGCCATATGAAAGAGCAATGTCATTAAGAAACCATAGATACTGTTACAATCATATGCCCTAGTAAGAAGGAAACACAAGAGAAAGGTTATAGGTATCTTTAGATAAATAGAGACATGATGAACACCAATTGCAAATACGAAAAAAGAAGCTCCTACAATAAAAAGAATCATAAGAGGTAAAGAATAAGATTTCTTTTTTATATGTACAAATCTAATAAAAAAATAAAAGAGTGCAAAATCCGATAGATATAAAATATATTCAAAAACGTAGTTTATAAGTTCCATGAGATCACCTATTTACGATAAATTCTTAAAAAAATCTTTTTTCAAATCTCCATAATTTCTTCTGGAAACGGGAAGTTGATCCCCTGTTGTGAGGATGACAGTATTATTATGTAAATACTTGATATGTGATAAATTTACTAGAATACCTTTATGTATTTCGTAAAAACTTTTATCAACAAAATTTGATTTCAGCTCTTTGAGGCTATAATTTATTATAGTATACATAGTTTTTAGTGTATGAATTTCAATGTATTTATTATTACGCTCGAAATATAGTATTTCATGAGGGTAGAGATTAACAAATCCTTCTCTTGTTTTAAATTTGTGATGGATGGACCTTGCTCTCAGCTTTTTTACTAATAGCTTCAACACTTTTATTATCTCAATTTCAAAATGGCTCTTTCTTACAAAATAAAAAATATCCAGTTCAAATATTTCATATACCTTATTGTGGAGTGAAGTTACAAAGATAAAAATGGCTAAAGGATCCAATTGGCGTATTGCCTTCGCCCCTTGGATACCGCTAATTCCTGGTAAATCGATATCAAAGAAAATAATATCATATCTTGCATTTTCTTTTTCAACCGTGGATATAAGAGCTTCCCCTGATGCAAAACAATGATATTGGCATAGAATATCCCTCTGTTTCAGCTCCGTTTCCAATGTGTTTTTCACATGATGTAAAAAGTTAAGATTATCTTCACATATGGCTATATGAAACAAATTATGTTCCATCCTTTCTTTGTTGAAATGAGTTTGTAGTGAGAAGGGTACGATAAATATGGAATTATGCTCCATTTATATTAGAAATCATATCATATAACAAGATAATTACAATAGAAAAAGATTTCGACAGAATTCGATTACCGCTTACGCCCGTATAACGACCGCTTATGCCAAAAGATACAAAAGGCATTTTATGTATGCTAGACTATAGAAAATATATTGTTTTAGTGATAATTTCGACAAATATTTGAATGAGGAGAAACTCGAAATGAAGGAGCAAATTCATCGTATCGTGTTACTAGAAGAAGAAGACACACAATTAATTATAGAAAAAATGGGGTGGTTAGTAAGTGCACATTTAAATAATTCTGATAAAATTATTATATTTGCTGATAATATACAATTACCTAATGCATATTCACCTGGGGAAATAAGAAGAAAGAAAAGTTGCTATCTTGAGGAATATGCTATATTAAAAAATGAAAAATATGAAATTATTGGACAAATTAATATAGCTGTTGACGTAAAAAAATTAATTCTCAAACTGAATATGTTATACATAGAAAAAAATTATGTCGACGATTTAATCTTAAATTTTTATGACTATATAAACTTGATAATGAATTCGGTTGTGATTTCTCCTAAAAAATTAAGACTAACAATTTCCTCTGTGAGCAATGAATATGAAAACATCCTGGAAAGGATTGGATTTAGAGTAGAAGCACAAAGATTTGGTGGACCAAAATTTCAAAAGCGTATAATTGATTATGTATGGGGGTGTGATAATGGTGAATGTATATGATAGTTTAATAGGACCGTATGAAGTTAGTATTGATATTACAAATAAGTGTAATCTTAGATGTTTACATTGTTATAATCAAAGTGGTGAAAATATATATATTGATGATGAATTAACTGATGATGAACTTTTAGTTTTAGTAAGGGAAATTGTTAGCATGAAGCCAGTGAATGTTTGTTTTTCAGGCGGAGAACCCTTACTTCGAAAAGAGTTGCTATATAAATTAATTTCAATTATTAGCGAAAATAGTATTATGACATCTATGGTATCAAATGGCTTGTTAATTGATAGCAAAGTTGCAGAGTTATTAAAAAGAGCAGGTTTAAGTAGAATCCAGATAAGTCTGGATGGGATCAAGAGTTCGCATGATATGTTACGAAATATGCAGGGAGCATTTTATAAAGTAATAGACTGCTTACAAATACTAAAAGATATTAATCTCCCAACATATATCGGATTTGTTCCAACAAAATGGAACATTGATGAATTTAATGAAATTGTAGATATTGCATTAGAGTTCGGAGTTGTCTCCGTAAGAACACAATATTTTATGCCAACTGGAAGAGGGGAAAGTAATAAAGAGATTATACCAACAGCAAAAGAGTATAGACGTTTATTGAGGGATCTATATTCACGAAAATACAAATTAATTAAAGATAAAAGTAATCTCATTATTGAGTGGGATGATCCTATACAGTATTTTTTCGATGTATGCGGGGAAAAAAGCTTATATCCACAGTTACATATAAAAGCTAATGGAAATGTAACAAATACACCATATTTGCCTATTACATTTGGCAATATTAAAAGCACAACATTTGAACAGATTATAGAGGAAGGCGCATTAAATCAAATTAATAATTCTCAGTTTGTTGAAATATGCAAAGCCATAACATGCATTGAAGACATGGTATTTAGTAATTTAAATTTACCTAAAAATTTTATAGAGGAAGATATTATGATCCAAATGGGGCGAGAAGTTATATGATCTCATTAACTTATTTTATTAATGAACAGGTGAAAAATGAAAAGTAAATTCAATTTTATTCCTACCATTAAAAAAGAAGATATTGTATATATCAGACAAGAAAAAGACGGTTTAATTTCAATTGCATTTGATAGTCCTATTGAACATAAACCATTATTATTTTCAAATTATGAAGCTAGATTTTTGTCATCATGTGATGGAAATAAAAAAGTTATAGATATAATCAGAGAAATAACAAATGAGGTCGAATCTAGCTTAATAGAAAATACAAAAACTAGTATGGAATTACTTAACTTGCTAACTGAATTGAAAGTGTTATATGGAAAACCAAATAATTCATATTTAAAACTTAGGAGTCAAAAAATAGGTGACTTTTTAATTACTGAAGTGCCGTATTGGGATCATCAGATTTATACAGAGTTTTGTAATAATGCACTCAGAAAAAGAGACAAGTACTTTATTTATTCAAAACCAGACATAATTATTTATGAAACTGTAAATTATAATGCAATGCTACAACAAAACATTGAGATGTTTTTTATAAAAAGACAGGATGAAATAGTAGGATTGCTTCTATTGAATAACGAATCATTTAACAGAGAATATACCCTAGATATGATGATATGCCAAAAAAATAATATTGAAACACTAAGATTGAAAGATCTTAATAAACTTTTGGAAAGTCCGTTTGAACGTATTAGTATATACACACTTCACAATGATGATAGGATTTTAGAATTATTTGAATCTAATCATCATTCACAATATAAATTGAATAACGAGTTTAAAGATTGTGAAACAAGTTTTGTATCATATTTATATTATGGGGGAAAAAATGAAATACATAAAAAATAAAGATATTGTAGGAAATTGTGAAAATGGTGGATATGTATTACTGAACATGATAAATGGTAATTTTTATGGATTATATGATTTGGCAGAGGAAATCTGGAGTATTCTTGATTCAGAAAGTCAATTTGAAGAGATTGTAAAAAGGCTATCAAACAAATATATAGATATAAGTAAAAGCGATATTTTAAATGATGTGGAGACCTTTATGCAAGAGTTACTGCATGAGGAACTTGTTTTTATAGATGACTAATATAATAACGTTTATCTATATCTATATAGTTGTAACATTGTTTGATATCAATCTGAAAAAAAACGGATTTGCAGAAATGTTTAAAAGATACGTTTCTAAATATGAAAAATTACCCGAAAAAAGATATGATGCTCCTGAACAAACGAATGAAGAGATTTTTAAATTACTTGAAACAATAGAAAAAGCATGTGTATTCTATCCTAGAAATGCTAAGTGCATTCATAAGGCATTTATTTCTTATCGATATTTGCGAAAAAAATATGGCATCCAGGTAAAATTAATAATTGGAGTATCTAATTTTCCCTTTGGTGCACATGCATGGATTAAACAAAATGAGCATGATATAGGAGAATATGATACTGAAATTGATAATTATACGATTATTTTAGATTCATCGTCTTACTCAATAAAGGAGGACAAAAGTGAAGTGGTATCAAGGGCAAATTAAGTTGTCAATTACAAACAAAGATTTAAATATTGAAAAGAAAGTAATACGAAAATTTCCTAATATAAATATTATTGGATCTTCAAGTAATAATTTCATTGATGGAAATTACTCTGAAATATCAAACTTAGAATACATAAATACACAAAACAATGAGCTGACAGAGAAAATACTGTTCTTTGGTGATGCAGAGATTTTCAATAGCGATTTTTTAAAGAAAAAATACTCTATAGGCACCGATTTAATTATTTCCCTGTATAAACATATCGGTATTGATTTTATAAAAGAACTATATGGTGAATTTTCATTTGTACTCATCGATATAATAAAAAAAGAAGTCATATTAGCTACAGATCATTTAGGAATCAAACCATTATTTTGGACAATACACAGAGAAATGATAGTTTATGCTTCGGATTTATTTTTATTAGAAGAATATTATGACCCAAATAAATTAAATAAGGAATATTTTAAAGAATACATAGATAATAATGGCCAAATTAGTAGTAAATTAACTCCGTATTCAGATGTTGAACGCGTAGAGGGAGGAAATTATATAAAAATATCATACGACAAGTGGAAGATAAATACAACTACTTATTGGGATCTATCGTCAATTGTAGAAAAAATACAATATAAAGATGAAAAAGAGTATATTGATGAATTTCGCGAAATACTAAAAGATTCTATAAGTAATCGATTGGCACGTAAAGATAAAAATGCGGTATTAATGAGTGGAGGATTGGATTCTACATCAATTTTTGCATTAAGTAAATCTTATTTTGATAAAGATATAAAACCAATTTCAGGAGTTTTTGATAAGCTAAAATCTTGTGATGAAAGATATTTTATCGAAATGGTTTTGGACAAATATAATACAGATAAAATATACGTCAAATGTGACGAATTTGGCATGTTAAAAGGTTATCCAGAAGATTATATTAGAACAGACGAGCCTTATATAGATTCGCTGAATCTTGAACTTACGAAAAATCTGATTATGGAATCATCTAGGGTTAGTCGAATAAATCTTATTGATGGATATGCAGCTGATCATTTACTCTCAGGATCACTAATTAATGTTCTTGACAAGATTAAAAGTTGCCAAATGAGTGATGCATTTAAAGATATCGTTGAAATATCTATTATGGAAAATAATTCTGTGTTTGAATCTATAAATAGATATATATTCACTCCGTTAATCAACAAGTCTAGTTTTCCAGAATTTGACGATAGCATGTTTGAGAGAATTAGAAAAAGATTTAGTAAAAACATGGGATACAATCAAAAGCAATTATATATTGAGATTTTCAATGCAAAATCATATCATTGTTTAGATCGTGAAATTGCACCACTTTATAACGTTACATCGCGTCATCCATTTCTTGATAAAGAACTTCTTGAATACATTTACAAAATACCGGGTGATTTTAGATCAAACAGGAAATATAATAAATACATTTTAAGAGAAGCGATTAAAGGATTTTTGCCAGAAGAAATTATTGAAAGAATTACAAAAACCCAACATGTTTCCTTGACTTTTAAAGGCATAAATGAAAATTGGCATAAGATTTATAAAGATGCTTGCGATTTTAAATTAAGTTTTCTTGATATTTTAGGAATATCAAAACACGAATGGATCGAGGAATTAATGAGGTTTAGAAATGGACAAATTAATGATGGTAACTTTATGGCCTTACTGTCCTTAGAATTATGGTTTGCTAACCATTTTGACGGTTGTAAAAGTTACAATCACTAATTATAAATCACTGCGTTAAATATAAAAAAAGAAAAGAGGAAAAAGTATGACAAATAGCACATATATAAAACCAACATTAGCCAAGTTCGGCAATTCAAATGAAGTCATAAAAGGAGCTTGTGGATTCGGAGCAGAAAATATTGTACTTAATAAAACGGGCGCTACTAAAAAAACGATAAGAAAATGGGTTTTAGTAAGCAGAGTGACATTACTGGCAGGTCCGTGGGTTGACAAATATGAATGCCGTGATACTTCAGGTTGTTCTACCCAAAGCCATGAGTGTAGTAGATAATTATTAAATAAACTATTAACGCAGTGAAATATTTTTCTAGCTGTGCTTAAGCACAGCTAAAAAAATATAAAGGAGAGTTCATGGATAAGGTGATTTGTATTTTATTTGTGGTTATATATTTGGTCTGTATTTACAGGCTAAATTGCTATGAAAAATTTCAAAAAAATACTATTGATTTAAAAAGTATAGGAGATAAAGGTGTTTATTTTAATAATAGAACCATTTTGCTTCTCGAATATATAGATTTTAGCGATAATATTGAATTATATATGGATATTTTTAATCAAATTAGTAAATGCAAAACAAAGGTATATATTATTTTATGTGATAATGAATCACTTTATAAAGAAATAGAATTAATAGAAATGTACAGAGTTAGATCCATCCCTAGTGTAATAGAATCTTATGAAGATATTAAATCCTATAAGATGGAGGACTATTTAAATAGATGATCAATATAATTTATACAATCTTACAGTTAATTGTTTGTCTGACGATATCTATTACTTTCTATTCTAATGGGGTAAAAAAGATTAAGAATATTTATTCATACTACAAATCATTCCAAGAATACAATATTATTTCTAATAAAAAAATATTAAAGATGATTGTCAGTATGTTAATTTCTTTTGAGTTAATGCTATGTATTATGATTTTATTTCCAAGTTTTAGATTAACAGCAAGTATAGTAGGAATGTTTATTCAGGCATTTTATATTTTAACTTTGATTTTAAATTATGGGAGAAACATTAGCAGTAATTGTGGATGTTTCAACATAAATGTTCCTAAATACATAGATTTTAAATCCGTAGCGGTTAGTTTTATTTATTTGTATTTATTTGTAATCGTGTTGTTGTTTAATTAAGTTAAAAGGTGAGGTATAAAAAATGGTTAGTGTCATATCGTTATTTGCAGTTGCATTAACATTTGTTTTCTCAGGATTTTCAAAACTAATTTCTATCAGAGGGTCAAGCGAATTTGCAGAAAATCTGGGCATTTTTCCACCTAAAATTGGTTCGATTTTAGGATTTTTCATGCCTTTTGTGGAACTGTTTGTAGGGTTGGGGTTGCTTCTTTTTACGCGTGTTTATATTTTGGTTATAGCTTACGGAATAATCTTCTTTTTTTTAGCTCTAAATATGAAATTCATATTGGAGAGAAAAGAAATGAACTGTTTTTGCTATGGAAATATATTGGAATCAAAACTAGGAAAAGGCGGTTTTATTCATTATATCTATTTACTAGTGGCTTTAGGAGTTGGAAGTATGTCTATTGACCAAGATATAATCAAAGTAATATATAATGTAGATTCTATAAACTTAGTCTTTGTCATTTTAACCATGTTATTATTGGCGGCAAATAGCATCATAATTCAATTAGTAATCGATAAGGCATAAATATAAAGAGGGGTGATCGGATGGATATAAATATTTCAATAATTGTAATACTGCTATTTATAATTACTACGCAATTTATACTGAACATTTATATTATTAAAAAAAACAATATCATGGGATATGATATGGGACCTAAAATAGGAGAGGTATTTCCTATGGAGTTTATAAATGATTCAAAGATTTTAAACTCCTATGAGATAAAAAAAATTGCAGAAGGAAAAAAACATATGTGCTTTGTATCTATAGGATGCGAAAGTTGTGAGAGTGTTTTGGAATACCTAAAGAAAAATCATAAAGAAGACCATGAAAATATTGCTTTAATTGTGGAAGGAAATAAAGAGGAAGCAGAGGAGTGGTATAAAAAAAATAATTATGATTTCTACTCATTTTACATAGACATGAAGAACATGACACAAGAATTAAAAATTAATAGATTTCCATTTATATTTATCCTAGAAGATGGCACAGTAAAGAGTAAGGGACCTTTGTTTGAAGAATATATTGAAAATTATCTAACAAGATAGAAAAAGATAAATAGGAGTCTTAGCTAAATGGTTAAAAAAAAAGAAGTGATAGTTAAGAAGTTCAGAAAAAAAAACAGTAATAAATTAAAGGCATTTATGGAATATTTATTACAGATTATGAAGTGGATGTTTCTAAAAAGCAAATTGATAACAGTATCGTGGATTATATTGATACTAGGTGTAGCAGTATTTCCTTCTATTAATATTATATTAAGCAAATTATCGATAGATTACATAAATAATATCCAACAAGATCCATCCTTCCTAAAGAAATCATTTGTGATATTATTTTTAATAGTAATAAGCAATGTAGCATTTACGATCATAAGTTCAATTACCACTATACTATATGCTAAAATAAAACAAAAAGTAGATTTTTATGTACAAAAATTATTGTATGAAAAGTTGAACATTATTGAAATTACTAAATTTGAAGAAAATGATTTCTATACGAAACTTTCATTAGCCCAAGAGGCTATTTATAGGAATTGTTTAGATATTATTAATTATTTTTTCAATGTAATACAAGATTTACTTGTAATAATTGGAGTATTACTTATACTGGTTTCGGTTCATTGGAGTTTACCTATTGCCCTGATTTTATCTACAGTACCCGGTGTGATTTCAATAGTTTTAGGAAAAACCATGAGATTTAAAATGAAATGGGACAATTCTGAAAAGAACCGGCAGATGAGTTATATTACAAGTATATTTTTTAATCGAATTACTATAAAAGAAGTAAGGCTATTTGGTATAGGGGAGTACTTGATAGATAAGTGGTCAAATTTATACGCAATAATAAATCGAGAAAATATAAAAATTGTGTCAAAAGAAGAAAAGATGAAGCTCATTGGAATAACGGTTTTACAATTTTCTAGTTTTTTGATTTCCTGTTATTTAATTAGTTTAATTGCCAGTAATCAAATTACTTTAGGTGTATATGTTTCTTTGGCAACAGCGATTACAACAATACAAGGATCCCTAAGTAGCATATGGGGACATATCGGTGAGATTTTTGAAATCCATTTATCTACCCAAGAATTGCTTGATATTATTAATAATAACGGAGATGAAGGCTTGAGAGATAAAACAAAATTACAAGAGATTTCAAAAATCGGATTATTTGATTTGTCATTTAGATATCCAAATGATGATAAGTATACCCTTAAGGATATTAATTTGGAGATTAAAAAGGGTGAAAAAATTGCTATTGTTGGAGATAATGGTGCAGGTAAATCAACATTAGTTAATATATTATTGGGTTTATATCAAGAATATGAAGGAGAAGTGCTGGTTAATGATATAGAGTTGAAAAAAATTGATATAAAATCGTATAATAATCTGTTTTCAGCAATTTTACAAAATTTTGTACATTATAACTTTACAGTTAAAGAAAATATTGCATTTGGTAATATAGAAAAAATACATAATAATGACCTTATTTATGAAGCTCTTAAGGAGGTTGATTTATATGATAAAATATGTACATTTAAAAATGGTATAGATACAATACTTGGAAAAGAGTATGAAGATGGTGAAGAATTATCTGGAGGACAATGGCAGAAACTAGCGATTGCTCGTGCAATATTAAGAAGTTCAGAATTTGTTGTTTTGGACGAACCTACATCAGCACTAGACCCAATTTCAGAGTTGGAAATATTCAGATTATTTAATCGATTATTTCATGATAAAACGACAATCACGATATCCCATCGGCTAGGAATTACAAGATATGTTGATAAAATCATAGTCATGAGTAAAGGAGAAATTGCAGAGGTGGGGAGCCACGATGAACTTATCAGTCTAGGTCAAATTTATTATAAAATGTATAACAGCCAAGCTAATTGGTACCAACAAGAGGGGGAAGTTCTGTGAATGAGAAAATACCAATATTACAAGCAAGAAATCTATCCAGAATCTATGAAAAGGGAGAAGAAAAAGTTCGTGCTTTAGATGGTGTCGACTTTGAATTGTACAAGGGTGAGATGGTGGCTGTCATGGGGGCAAGCGGCTCGGGGAAGAGCACCTTGCTCAATGTACTGGGTGCATTGGATTCTCCCACAAGAGGGGGAATCAAGATAAATGGAAGAGAAGCAAAAAACTATCATGTGGAGCCTAATGCAACGAAATACAGGAGTCAAAATATTGGATTTGTATTTCAAGATTTCAATCTATTAAAAGACCTTACTGTAGAGGACAATCTAGCATTGCCATTGATCTTAAAAAATATGGAGGATGAAGTTATTTCTCAAAAAGTAGAAGAAATAATTCAGTTGGTTGGCTTAGATGGACGTCAAAAACATAGACCGGTGGAACTTTCCGGTGGGCAGCAGCAGCGGGTTGCCATTGCCAGGGCACTCATTACCTCGCCAGCGGTTTTATTGGCCGATGAACCAACGGGGAACTTGGATTATAATACATCTGTTGAAATATTAGAGCCACATACGCAGACCGGGTAATCTTTCTTCATGACGGCAAAGTGGTAGATGAATACAAAAAAAGTGGAAAAAAAGGTCATATGGATGAGATATTAAATAAGACAAAGAAGATACTGGAGGGATAGCCATGATACGTTCGATATCAGGTGTGGCAAGAAAAATATTAGCTGCCAATAAGATGTCCTTTTTATCCACCATAATCAGTATAGCCATATCCGTTGCCCTGATTGTTAGTATGTTTTCCTTGGCGCATAATGCGGAAAATACCGCAAAAGATGAATTTACGAAGCTATATGGAACCGTAGATATTTTTGCGGGATACGACCGAAGTCAACCTTTTCAAAATAAGGACATTATTGATCAAATAGATGGATTAAGCTCCATTCAAGAAACAGGCACTTTTATTGTAGGACATCTATTCGTCGATCAAGGAAATGATGCAACCTACTCTGTAGGGGTAGATAATAGTGAACTGTCAAAATCCAGATATAAATATGAAGAAGATATTGAAAAAGGGGAAGTTGCACTCAATGAAGGATTATTGGAAGCACTGCACAAAACAATAGGTGATAAAATAATCATCGAACAGAGGGAGTTTGTCATATCCGAAAGCTTTCAAGATTTAAGTAACCGCTATGCCGATATGCCGGATATGATTTTGATTCATATTGACAGCTATCGAGATCTTTTAAAAGAGCCTATTGTAGCAACTGACCTATCAATCGATGTAGCAGATACACATAGTGTCTTAGAGGTAGCCGAAGAAATCAAAAGAATAGATCCCAATATACAGTTGGATTTGTTGGAAGAAGATGAAGAAATACAAACAAATATGAATTCTTTAAAAACATTCATGATTGTGCTGTCCATCATCATTATTATGATGTGCTCTCTATTTGTCCTGTCAAATTTTCAAATCTTCCTATATAATTACCGCAAACAATTTGCTCTATTTCGAGCAATCGGTGCCGGCGCAAAACAGTCCTTTGCATTGGTACTCTATCAGTGTACAGCGATAAATGCCATTGGTGTATGCCTGGGGCTTCTCTTATCCTATTTTTCCAGCGGTCTATTACAGGAAACAATAGGACAAATCTTTTTTGGCGCCTCAAGTTCTATGGCCTTTTCCTTAAGTTTTTCGGCAAAGGTAGGGATAAGTGCTTTCTTCATTATAGAAATTTTTATGTTGTTGCCAGCCATCCGCAGCTCCAAAATCATGCCCTTATTGATTGTAGAAGAAAACGAAAAGCTGGAAGGGAATAAAAAAACTAAATATATGGGTTTTGGAATGATGGTATTATCCTGTATTCTATTTGTAATAGGATATATAAAAACCTATCAAGGAGATACTGGTGTCATTTTAGGCATCTTTTCTTCAGTTCTATTTATATTAGGTGTGTATTTGGTAATTCCTTTTATTATACAAAATATTCTTAAGAGATTTACCCCTGTTGCTCAAAGATTTGGTAGAAAAAACATAGTGGTGGCCATTAAGAATCTGCTGCCTCAGGTAAAGAAAAGTACTGTGATTATGATGGCAATCAGCACCATGATTATCATTACTCTATTCGGAAGCAGCGCCTATCATACCATACTCAAAAACAATGAGAATTATCTTAAAAGTGAATACGCACTGGATTTGGTCGTAACAACGAGGGAAACTAGTACCCTAAACCTGGATAAGGAGTTTAGAATAGCTTTGTCTGACCTAGACAGTGTAGAAAGTAGTGTGCCTTTTAGCAACATGAATTATCTTTACTACAAGATTGGAGAGGAACAAAAAGATGTTGATTTTGTATATATAGATATTGAGAGCATGGTAAAGGAAGGGATGCTTCCTCAGGTGGCAATGGAGCTGAGAGGTGATGTCATTGTCAACCAAACTTTTGCGGACCTATACGATTTATCGGTAGACGATACCATAGAGGTGAAAGGCTCAGAAGTTAGTACGGATCCCATCGATCAAGTGGATACACAAAAGGGTTTTCAACAAAGGAGAGTGGGGATGATTGTAGATGAACTTCCCTATCCGGGAACCTATACAGGGGAGATGATGTGGCTCGACTGGGCAGATTCAGCTTTTCAAAATGAGTTTACAGGGTTTAATAAAAGTTATATCTCCACCAATGATTTAGAGCAAACTATTAATGAATTGGAACAGCTGAAAAGAACCTATCCTCAGATCAAATGGTCTACCCTGGAAGAAGCATTAAATCTCTCAGAAGAAATGATGATTCAAAGATGGCAGCTATTTATCATCGTCATTCTTTCTATTTTAGTTTCATTGGTTTTTGGAGGCGTGAATATGCTCATGAACAACATCCTGTCCAAGCGGAAAGAATACGCCATTTTAAGAACATTCCAAGCAGAGAGAAAAGATTTGATTGCTATTATCCTCACACAGGTATTGGTTTATAATTTCATCGGCATTTTTTTAGGGACAATAATAGGGACGATAATGACCCATATGATTACATTGACGGAAAACAACCGTTTTGCAAACATTGACTTCTCTTTAATGGGATGGATTGCCCTGATAATTATCCTTGTATCTGTTTTAGTATTTGTTCCAGTGGCAATATCTTTATCGAAGAAAAAAATTGCAGAGGAGATCAGGTAGGAAAAATGGATAGATATAAGTCAGAAGAATATTTTGAACCGTTCAGGCAAAATATTATAGGTGGTAATTTACAAGTGGAAACGATACATGGTATGAAGACTATGGTCTATGCAGATTGGATGGCAAGCGGAAGACTGTATCGGCCTATTGAGGAATATATAAGTGAAACAATAGGCCCATATGTAGGCAATACACATACAAAAAGTAATATTATTGGTTCAACAATGGATTTTGTGTATGAAGAGGCGAGAAGAATCATAAAAAAAAGCGTTAAAGCATCAGATGATGATGCACTTCTTTTTGTTGGTACAGGTATGACTTCTGCAGTCAATAAATTACTAAGAATATTGGGTTTAAAAATACCGGAAAACTTTGCAGCTAGATTGTATATTGAAGAAGATGAAAAACCTATTGTTTTTGTTTCGCACATGGAGCATAATTCAAATTACTTACCTTGGTTAGAATCGATTGCTGAAGTCAAGATAATTGCATGTGGTCCAAATGGTCAAATTGACGTTGATGATTTAAGAAAAAATCTATTAATATATCAAAATAGGCGAGTGAAAATTGGATCATTTACAGCATGTTCAAATGTAACAGGCATTAAAACAAATTGTCATCAACTTGCTAAAATAATGCACGAGTTTGACGGACTATGTTTTATTGACTACACTGCATTAGCACCTTATGATGAAATCAGTATGGTAGGAAATAATGATGATGAAAGATTAGATGCAATTTATTTCTCAATGCATAAATTTTTAGGGGGGCCAGGGTCATCAGGAGTATTGATTTTTGATTCCCAAATATATAACTGTAAAGCTCCCGATGCGGTAGGAGGTGGGACTGTAAATTGGGTGAATCCATGGGGAAAAAGAAGTTACATATCTAATATTGAAGTAAGAGAGGAAGGTGGTACCCCAGGAATTTTGCAAGCAGTGAAGGCTGGCATGTGCTTTCAACTAAAAGAAGAAATGGGAATAAAAAGAATTACTTTACGAGAAAGAGAGCTATTAAATCTCTTAACTATTGAACTGAGCAGAATAAGCGGCTTGGGCATTATGGGTATAGAAAATACAAATCGAATTGGTGCTTTATCCTTTTATACAGAAAGAATACATCATCATTTATTTGCTAAGGTGTTGAACGATCAATTTGCCGTTCAAGTGAGAAGCGGATGCTTTTGTGCAGGCGTATATGGTCATTATTTACTAAATATTGGTAATGAGGAATCGAAAAAAATTGCAAATGAAATAGAAAATAGTGAATTTTATAAAAAACCAGGATGGGTTAGAATTTCAATCCATCCTACAATGAAAAATAGTGAAATGATATATATAGCAAATGCTATAAAAACAATCGTTGAAAATATTGATAGAATAAAAGGAGAATATGTGTATCATAATGAAACAGATGAATTTATACATAAATCATGGTTTAAAAATAGAAATAGATTGAAGGTTCTTTTATGGAGTATGATATAATAAATTGCTTCTTGAGGACTAATTCCAAAAGTGCTAGCATGAATTCTTTCCATACAATTGGAAGAAGCAAGTCTTTATAATACTTGAGTTTCCGTGTTTTTATCCACAGGCTAGTTATTTAACAAGAATACTTATTA
>NZ_CALNCS010000152.1 GCF_937875145.1 Alkalibaculum bacchi
GTAAATATTTACATCAAAATTTGCTTTATTCCGCAAATACCTACCTCTCATATTATGATACTCAATTTCTTATTATGATTTCTTTGATTAATCTAAAAAGGAAAATATCAATAGTTACAGCTACTCCCAAAAATATAAGCTTAACAATTAAGCTACTATCCATAGTTGCCATTAGATAAATAAAAAACGCCATAACACTTAAACAAAGTGCCATAATTATGGCAAACAAAATGTACCTTATTGGCTTGGGAACTCGCTTTGAATTTGATCCTTTTACAGCTACCTTAATAATAATTTCTAAAATGATTTCTATTAAATCGTCCATATAGATCTCCCTTTTAAGTGTAATATTCCTTAATTATTTAGAATTAAATTTTAAATCTTTTGTTTTAATATTTTCCATCGTGCATAAATTCATTATTGTGGAAAAGTCTATAAAAACTGTTCGTCACGCGAGGTCAAAGACCTCCCCTACAACTTAGATACCAATAGGTAGGGGCGCACCTTTGGTCGCCCGTTTGCACGACGCAATGTACTACAATTACGAACTAATAAATGGAGTTTAATTAAAAAAATCATACTAAAATATGTAATCGTAGTGTAAATAAATGTAAAATATCCTAAATGCCGTGAAAAATGCACCTCTCAAAATTAGATATTGTCATATTCTCGAGGTGCATTTCTGCAGTTTATCGTATCCTATATACTAGTCCTCTAACTTTTTATTGTCAAATATTAGATGTCCAATATATACAGTTAAGCTAATTAAAAATCCTGTAACAACATAGTATACAAACTTATCCAAATTAAGGCTAGTCATAATGATAAGTATAGCTGTTGTTAATACAAAATTAAATAAAAAATGAAATACTTTCATGCTATCACTCCATCTTTACAACAAATATAATATCATTATGATATGATCCACGATTTCTCACTTTTAGTATAACAAACGATTGTTAGAAAACAAGGGAGATGTTGCATTTAGCCGTTTTGACGTGGCATTTTTCACAATAGGGACTTTGCTATAGGGATATCAAACACTTGACCAAGACTTTTTAGTCGTATAATAGATTGATTGGGATCAAAAATTGCTCCACTGTTTTCAGACATCTTAAGTGGATCTTAGGCTCTTGTAGATGAGAAAAGATGTCTAACTGTACTGCCGAAAACAAAACCTCTGAGCTCCAATAAGAAGTAGCCAAGTCTTGTAAATACTGCACTCCATTGCCATTAGTCGCCAAATTAAGCACCTGGTGTCACCCCTGCTGCTTCGTAACTCAAGACATTATTGATTACTGCAGCAGCCCCTTCCACGATATTCATAGCCAAAGCTGCGCCTGTTCCTTCACCTAATCTAAATCCCAGATCCAGTAAAGGCTTTAGATTTAAGGATTTCCACATATAATTGTGACCTGGTTCTTGGGATTTGTGTCCAGCAATCATATAATCTACAGTATTACAGTTTAGACCATAGGCAATTAGTGCTCCAGCAGTAGAAATAAGACCATCTACTATAACAGGAATCTTATAATATGCGCAGCCTAATATTACCCCTGCTATGCCCCCAATCTCATATCCTCCTACTTTAGAGAGAACATCGATAGGATCATTAGGATCTGGTTTATTTAGTTCAATGGCCTTTTCAATAACCTTAATTTTATTGTTCAATCTCTTATCGTCAATTCCCGTACCTCTACCAGTTACATCTGCTACCTTTTGGCCAGTCATTACAGAAAGTATAGCACTACTAGGCGTAGTATTGCCTATGCCTAGATCCCCTGTAGCAATTAATTGGGCTAATTTCTCATTTATCGCTTTTTCTACAGCCTTAATTCCTACTAGGATGGATTTCTCAGCTTCTTCACGAGTCATTGCTGGTCCTTTTTTCATATTTCTAGTACCGTATCCTATCTTCCAAGGAATTACAGTTCCCTGTTTAACATAGTCATCTAAATCTACTGCAACGCCAACATCAACAACCATCACATCCGCATGAACCGTATCTGCCAATGCGTTAATACTAGCACCCCTATGGGATAGATTGTCAATCATCTCAATAGTGACCTCTTTTTTACAAGCACTGACCCCTTCTTCTACAACCCCATGATCCCCTGCCATTAGAATGACGCATTTATTCTCAACAGTTGGTTTTAGCGTCTTCTGTATGGCAGCTAATTGTTTGGCTATATCCATTACCACACCTAAACTCCAATGAGGTATAGCCAAAGTTTCTAAATACTCGTGCGCTCTCTCCTTCCACGCCACATCCAAAGGTTCTATATCCGTTACATAACTTAAGAGACTATTCATCTCTAATCACTCCTCAACCTTTTCATATATTAGGAAACTGCAGAAATGTATTATCAATTCCCTTCTTTGTTTCTGCAGTTCTTGTGACTGGCTTTACCTATTTAAAAAATATCTTGCTGCAACTTGCATAGCCTCGTCTTCTATGCCATTGACATCCTGTATACCACTTGCAAAGGCATTCTTTAGCTTGTCTGGATAAATAGCATGGTCTATTTGCCCCTGAATATCATTGTCTACTCTTGCTTTGCTCATATTGTATTCACTTTGTAATACATGGGGTCTTTTGCGAGCGATATTTGCTGCCCTGGCTGCTATTCGAGTAGATATTACCCCTGTCCTTACATCCTCTTCATTGGGCAAACCTAAATGCTCTGCCGGAGTTAAATAGCAAAGGAAATCTGCACCATACATACCTGCAAATGCTCCACCTATTGCGCCGGTAATATGGTCGTAACCAGGTGCGATATCTGTAGCTAAAAAGCCTAATATATAGTAAGGAACATTGTGGCATAATTTCTTTTGTAGTTCCATAGTCGTTCTTATATGATTAAGTGGTACATGACCTGGTCCCTCAATCATTACCTGAACGCCTTTTTCTAAAGCTCTTTTTGTAAGATCTACTGCAACCATTAAGCCTTTTATTTGTGCCTGATCTAATGAATCTGCAGTAGAACCAGGGCGAATGGCATCTCCAATACTGAGCACCACATCATAAGCCTTCATAATTTCTAGAAGACGGTCAAACTCCTCGTACAATGGATTTTCCTTTTGATTTTCAAGCATCCAACCTGTTAAAAAGGATCCACCCCTACTTACCACGTCTGTGACTCTGCCCGTCTTTTGGAGAGTATGAATCATGTCAAAGTTTAGCGCACAGTGTATGGCCATAAAATCCATTCCATCTGCAGCGTGCTTTTCAATGGTGTTAAATAAATCGTCTGAAGTCATATCGATAATACTTCCCTTATTTTCAATGGCTTCCACACCAGCCTGGTAAACTGGCACACTTCCCATAGCTACTGTTGCAAGGGATAAAGACTGTTTTCTCATACCATCAATGTCTCCCCCTGTGCTCAAATCCATAAATGAGTGGCAACCTGCTTCTTCTGCAATCTTTAATTTTTTCGCTTCCATTGACATCTGATCTCGATCACTAGATGTTCCAAATAGAGCGTTTACTTTGACATCTAATCCTCTTCCTATGCCACAGATGTTTTTACGATCCCTCAATCTATTTTTAGGAATGACAATATTTCCTTTGGCTACCCCTTCCCGTATAAATTCAATATCAACATTTTCCTGAAGAGCTACTTTTTCCATTTCTTCCGTATACTTTCCACTTCTTGCTGCATCTATTTGATTCATAATGAATTCCCCCTAACCTACTTTTTCTTTGCTTAAGAATTTTGAAACGATTTTCATTGCACAGTATTTGCCACACATAGTACACTCTGATGAAAAATCATCACTTCGTTCCGTCCAAACTTGTCTAGCACACTCTGGATCTATAGATAATGCAATTTGTTTGTCCCAGTCTAGGTTTTTTCTGGCTTTTGACATTTCTAAATCCCATGTTACCGCTTTTTCATTACCTTTTGCTATATCCGCTGCATGAGCTGCAATTCGAGCTGCTATAACCCCTTGATGCACTTGTTCTTTACTAGGCAAACCTATATGTTCTGCTGAAGTAACATAGCAGATAAAATCTGCACCTGCATAGGCACTGATCGCTCCGCCTATGGCCGCGCTGATGTGGTCATAACCAACAGCAGTATCTGTCACCAAAGGACCAAAAACAAAGTAAGGTGCTCCTTTACATAAACTCTTTTGGATCTTAACAGTTGTCTCTATCTGATCAATTGGCACATGCCCAGGTCCTTTTACCATCACCTGAACTCCTGCATCTCTAGCTCTAGTGATCAAATCACCTAAAACAATATACTCTTGAACTTGTGAACTAATAAGAGAATCCTGAGTACATCCAGGTCTCATAGCATCTGCAAAACTTAGAACAATATCGTATTTGTATGCGATCTCTAATAGTCTGTCAAAATTTTCATATAAGGGATTTTCTACATTATGATGAATCATCCAGCCAATTAATCTAGAGCCACCGTAACTGACTAGGGGATCAAGTCTTCCCTCCTTCTTAACCCTATTAACTACTTCCATGGTGGTACCACAGTGAAGTGCAAGGAAATCGATTCCATCTATTGCATGTCTCTCTATAACCTCAAATAAATCCTCTATGGTCATTTCAAGAGAAGAACCCTTTTTCTTCTTAGCCTCAGCCATAGCCTGATACAATGGTAACGATCCCATTGGTTTTGTAATAGTAGTTAGGGCTGTCCTTCTCATAGTATCTATATCATTTATTACGCTTAAATCCATAATTGTATCTGCTCCAGCAGAGACAGCAGTAAAAATCTTATCTAGTTCATTTGCTACGGTATCATTTTTATCATACATTCCGACGCTGGCACTAACTTTTGTAGATAGGCCTGCGCCAACAGCTACTGGTACAGCCTTCACATGATTTTTACTTTTTAGAATGACAATTTCGCCATTTGCAATTCCTCGTCTAATAAATTCTTCACTCACCCCCTCAATAATTGCTACTTGTTTCATTTCATCTGTAATGATTCGTTTTTTAGCACTTTCTAAGATGGTCATAGTAGTCCTCCCTTTTTAATCAACTTTGTAGCTATGCTACTTATTCATTTTATAGTTAAGGAATAACCTAATACTGCTTACTCAGATCCATATTAACCATCAATAAGGTATTTTTATCAATTGTATGGTTAGTATGTGAGGTTTTAGCTAGTAATTAGAGTTTTCCTTTTCTAACATTAAACTGTTTTCACTCATTATTTCACGAAAAAAAGTCCACAGTCTAATGACTGTGAACTTTACCGTTATTCACATATTTATAATTATCTGGCAGGTCTCCTGACTTCCGCATCATCGTAAATTTGCGCCTTCCCGTAATGAAACAGTGGCATTTAGCAAATTACTCTTCGGTTACAGTGGTGGGTCCGTGCAGGAATTGAACCTGCTTCCCTATTATCCTCTACAAAGGCACCAAAATAATTACATAACATATATATTGACATCATTATAATCATAACTTAATAAATTTGTCAATATTTTTTATATACAAATTATAACAACTGTTGGATATTTTAATTATTTTTCTTACAAAAAACAAGCATTACAGTGCAGAATTTAAATAGGATGCAGTTACCTATTATTATTCATATTGTAAATATATTATAAATCAGCTACTAATCATAACCGCATCTCCTCAAATCTAGAAATATTCAATCTATATCTTGTTTTATTCTTTTAATTATTTATACAACTTCATTATAAACCACCAATCTATATGTTTCAATTCGATTGTTTCATCCCTCCATCCACACGAATAATTACTTCTATTATCCCATCATTGTTTTCTATGCAAAAAAGGACAAAACTTCCTTATGAAAAGTCTTGTCCTATTTCTTCTTAAACACAGATTTATTTACCTGATACCTTATTTCTTTTTAGCACCAAAAACGCCTTCACGGTATGCACTGATGT
>NZ_CALNCS010000153.1 GCF_937875145.1 Alkalibaculum bacchi
TCACGTGGCGTTTTTTTGTATAATGGTGGCTAACTTAATTATATAATCCACCATAGTAATTCTGATGATTATTTTATAATAGGGTACTTAACTTTTGCTTGTTCCATTTTTGTACTAAGTACTATAAGCTATGATGAATACGATAATTGTTATCCGTTTTTAATGACTTTACCCATTGATAGAAAATCATATGTAAAAGAAAAGTACCTCTTTGGACTATTGTTAGGCGGAGCTGCCTGGGTTTTAGGAGTTATGATGTCTCTAGGATCTCATATTGTAGGGACTCAAGATCTTGTCTATACAGAATTCCTTTTAATGGCCACTATTTACATACCAATTTTTATGATACTGCTATCCATTACAATCCCATTTCAACTAAAGTTTGGTGGAGAAAAAAGTAGAATTGTTATGTTAGGTACAGCTGGCATTGTATTTTTAGTCGTTCGTTTCTTAATTAATCAAGCAGAGAATATGGGAATAGATATTAATGCAATAGGAAATGCGCTATCTGCTGTTCATATAGGTCTTATTAACTTAGCCCTAATTCTAATTGCAGTTGTAGGCTTATTCATTTCTTATGTGATAAGTTCTGCAATTATGGAGAAGAAAGATTTCTAACGAAATGTCATCTTTATAAAAACATCATAAGCACCGATTTTGTTTTGTCTTTAAGAGGAAAAGCAGATTTTTCGCTTTTCCTCTTTTATTGCTTTCAGATTTATTGATATTGAAAGCCTTGATGTAGGTATCATAAATCAAAAGCATGGTTTAATGGACCACTTCCTGCACCCAAATCGAGCATAGCCGATAAAGCAGCAGAGATATAATCCTTTGCTTTTTCTACGGATGTATGTAAATCTTCTCCCTTGGCAAGATTAGAGGCGATGGCGCTAGAAAGGGTACAACCTGTACCGTGAGTATTTGAATTATCAATTCGTTTTCTATAGAACCAACGATATTCTCCACTACTGTACAATAAATCATTGGCATCATTCATATTATGCCCGCCCTTACAAAGAACTGCACAATTGTAAGCTTTACTGATAATTTCTGCTGCTTTTATCATATCGGCAGCATTTTCTATCTTTATAGATGAAAGCACCTCAGCTTCTGGAATATTTGGCGTTACAACAGTGGCAAGGGGCAACAATTTTTCTTTTAGCGTATTTATAGCATCATCAGTAATAAGCTTAGAACCGCTAGTTGCTACCATTACAGGATCCACAACAATATTTTCTGCCTTGTAATTAATCAGTTTATCTGCAATAGTGGAAATAAGTTCTGTAGAAGACACCATACCAATCTTCACTGCATCTGGGAAAATATCATTAAACACACTGTCGATCTGCTTAGCAAGAAAGTCTGGTGTTACTTCAAAAACACCTTGGACCCCTACTGTATTTTGCGCAGTAAGAGCCGTGATCGCACTCATGGCGTAAACACCATTTGTAGTCATTGTTTTAATATCTGCTTGAATACCTGCTCCCCCACTTGAATCGCTTCCAGCGATAGTCAATGCTGTTTTCATATGAATATCTCCTCCAATTTTCTTAAATCTACTATATCAAAATCAGACACTGCCAGAACCCCTCCCCTTATTTTAGGTATACATTGTATTTATATAGGCTAAATGACACTTTCTATTATTCAGCCTTCACCATTTTTTGTGAGAGCAATCTGAGAGATTTGCACTCTGACTCGATATCTTCTACCCCAAAAATCGCAGAAACAAGGGCTACTCCATCTACATCTGTACCTAATAGCTCCAAAATATTTGATTTACCAATGCCTCCAATGGCGACAATAGGAATAGATACCGCCTTACAAATTTCTTTTAAAGTCTCATGGGATACAGTATTGGCATCGAGTTTTGTCGTGGTCGAAAATACTGCACCAACACCGAGATAATCTGCCCCTGCTTTTTCAGCAGCAAGTGCCTGTTCTACAGTCTGTGCTGAAACGCCAATGACCATGTTGTCTCCAACTAGGGAACGAACGCTTCCTGTTTCCATATCTTTTTGTCCTACATGTATGCCATCTGCATTAGATTTTATAGCAATTTCTACATTGTCATTAATGATCAGAGGAATACCGTAGTGAGAGCATAGAGCTTTCATCTCCATTGCCTCTACAAGAAATGCTTCTTGGTCTAGCTCTTTTTCCCGTAATTGAACACAAGTTATGCCACCCTTAATGGCATCTTCAACTTGCTCCATTAAAGTTTGCTTGCCTATCCATGCACGGTCGGTCACAGCATAAAGTAACATCATTTCTTTAATATATTTCATATCTCGCTCCCTGCTCTAGCTCATCACCATCAAGATTGTACATAGCATCAATGATGTAGTTGCTATAACTTGCATTTCCGTCTTCATCTTTTAATCGTTTATAAGCCTTTTCTCCGCAAAGCCCCATAGCACAAATAGCAGCTACAGTTGCTTTAAAGGGATTATGAGGATTTGCCGTTATATAAGCTGCAATAAGTGCAGAAAGCTGACAACCTGTTCCCGTAATACTACTCATCATGGGGTGCCCATTATAGATACAGTATGCTTTTTCATTATAAGCCACTAAATCAATGGCACCCGTAATAGCTATGATTGAGCTCGTTTTTCTTGAAAAGTCTTTAGTAAAGGATACAGCTTGTTTTAGCGTGTCTTTAGTTACACTGTCAGATAAGTCCGCATCTACACCCCTAGTAGTACCTTGACCTAAGGCTAATGTTTTGATTTCTGAAGCATTGCCACGAATGACAGTACACTTAATCTGTTCCATAAGTTTCATAGCTGTTTTTGTTCGAAGGACTGATGCCCCAGCACCTACTGGATCTAATACAACAGGATGGCTAAGCTCGTTTGCCCTCTTTCCTGCTGCAAGCATAGCAGCAATCGTACGCTGATTTAGTGTTCCAATATTGATATTTAATCCACCACAAATAGAAGTAATTTCCTCTACCTCGTCAATATCATCTGCCATAATAGCTGAACCACCGCAAGCAAGAAGGATATTGGCACAATCATTAACC
Source organism: Alkalibaculum bacchi (assembly GCF_937875145.1). Classification (GTDB taxonomy): domain Bacteria; phylum Bacillota; class Clostridia; order Eubacteriales; family Alkalibacteraceae; genus Alkalibaculum; species Alkalibaculum bacchi_A. The sequence continues at coordinate 3,026 of NZ_CALNCS010000153.1, forward strand.
GTTACGTAGTTTGTAATATTATGAATCAAAGGGCTGGTTCTTTTTACATTTTCAACGATTTCTCTAAACATTGTAATTCCTCCCTTTCTCTTGAATGATCGTCTTGTGTAGTCCTGTTTTCTTTAATGAACTTAAGGGAATTATAGAAAACAAGGCACCACCTACCGTTGAAATCAAAAATGGCACAATATAAGCATAAAAAGCAATATCTCCAGTACTTTTGCCCATTAAAATTATAGCAATAGGGTAAGCACTCAACCCTCCAATTATGGACGTACCAAAGATTTCAGCACTTAAGGTTAAGGATGTGTTTTTCGTTTTGTAGTACACAATTCCACAAAGCAAAGCACCAAACATGCTTCCTGGAAAAGCCATAAGGCTACCGAGTCCAAGAATATTTCGAAGGAAACTTGCCACAAATGCTACACCTACACCATACCAAGGTCCTAAGAATACAGCACAGATAATATTTACCATGTGCTGAACAGGAGTACATTTACTCCCGAATATTGGAAAATAGAATAAGCTACCGACAACAGCGAAAGCACATAGAACTCCAGCAATAGACAATTTTTTTATTTGATGATTTCTCATTTTAAAACCCCCTTAGCAAAACTCTACCTTTTCACCCTTTAGAATCTTATTAGTTGTTCTCATTGCACACATTTTTCCGCACATAGAACAACTTTCATTGTCAGAAGGAGGCGTGCTTTCAAAATACTCTCTTGCCTTTTTACCGTCTATAGCAAGGGAAAACATCTCTTCCCAATCAATTCGTCGCCTTGCATCGCTCATTTTATTATCCCACTCACGTGCATTTGGTATTCCCTTTGCAATATCAGCTGCATGAGCAGCAATTTTTGATGCAATAATTCCTTCTTTCACATCTCCTAAATCTGGTAAGCGCAAATGCTCTGCAGGTGTTACATAACACAAGAAATCCGCTCCATGAGATGCCGCAATTGCACTACCAATAGCTGATGTAATATGATCATATCCAGGTGCTATATCTGTAACGATTGGTCCTAAAACATAAAATGGCGCCCCATAACAAAGCCTTTTTTGAAGAGCCATATTTGCTGCAATTTCATTCATTGCCATATGACCTGGTCCTTCTACCATAACTTGAACATCTCTCTCCCAAGCTCGCTTTGTTAAGCTTCCTAGTTCGATTAATTCACTAATTTGTCCAGCATCTGTACTATCGTTAATGCTTCCTGGTCTTAATGCATCTCCTAAACTAATGGTTACATCGTACTGTCTAAGGATCACTAAAATGTCATCGTAATATTCGTAAAAAGGATTTTCATTACCTGTCATTTCCATCCAAGCAAAAATCAAAGAACCACCACGAGAGACGATATTGGTCAATCTGTTTGTGCGCTTAAAACTTTCAACTGCCTTTTTATTGATACCTGCATGTATTGTCATAAAATCTACACCCTGCTTTGCATGAGCTTCAATGACCTTTAGAAAATCTGTAGCAGATATTTTTGCGAGATCTTTTTCAAGATAGCCTATGGCGTCATACATAGGTACAGTACCAATCATCGCCTTGGAATAAGAGATGAGTTGTTGTCGAAAAGTATTGGTTTTGCCGTAATTACTTAAATCCATAATCGCTTCTGCACCTAAATCTATGGCCATTTTTACCTTTTGCATCTCTTGTGTGTGATCAATACAATCTCCAGATACCCCTAAATTTACATTAATTTTAGTTCTTAGTCCTTCTCCAATTCCTTCTGGGCTTAAAGATTTGTGATTTGAGTTCGCTGGTATTGCTATCCTACCATATGCCACTAAGTCTCTAAGCTTCTCCTCTGAGAATTGTTCTTTTTTTGCGACTACCTTCATTTCTTCTGTAATAATACCTTTTTTAGCTGCTTCCATTTGAGTTTTGTAAGACATCTTGATTCTCCTTAACTTTATTTAAATGCAGTTAGGATACCTCATAAGAAAACATCGATTTTGTTGTGTATGACAATTGACGTTTTTACTCGCTCTGCAACCTTGACAGTCACTTCGTCACTCCCATGGTCGGGACGCTCGGCAAATGAAATTTAAAGATTTCATTTGTGTATGCGTATGATTTATTATGCAAATTAGCAAGCTGCTTACATAACAAATCATACACATACAATAAAAACTGTATTTTCGCTTGCCTCATTGTTACATCAAAAAAGGTGCTTCCCAGAGGGCAAGCACCAAATATGTACACAAACAACACATATCAATGTATATTGCTTCCCTACGACGGTATTAACCGACAGGTTCAAAGGGTCAGGCTAAAAGCCTTCTCAACATTAAGTCCCCCTGCAAATATACCTTATAATAACTCTTCTAGATAAAATTGTCAACCCCAACGTAATTTTTGTCTTTTCTACATTATACTATCAATTCTATAAATAGAAAATTGTTGAATTTATTTAATATTTGTGATAATCTATATTAAATAAATAACTTTTCAACGTTAATGGCAAACCCTTCGAAAGATGGGGACGCAAAGCCAAGGGCCTTTCACTTGTGTGAATGGCAGCCGGTTACCAAAAGAGGAGTATTGAAATGTAATCATACCCCTAATTTTGTTGGGGGTATTTTTTATTTTTGCGATAGCAAAATAAATTATATTAAAAAATACCATCAACTATACTCCTAAAGAAAAACTATTACTAAAGGAGAAATGTATAATGGAAAGAAAATGGGAATTTGTAATACTACTTAAAACAATTTTTAATTTGATTACTAAAGGTACTTTATTTCCAGAAGGTACATTATTTGAGATTGATGAGTTATTCCAAAACGAAGAGTAAAAGTAATTCTAAATGAGGACCACCCGTCCAACGGGTGGTTTCCTCTACGGCTATAAGCCTTTGT
>NZ_CALNCS010000154.1 GCF_937875145.1 Alkalibaculum bacchi
TTGGATGAGTACCCAAGCCTTATTTATTCAGGCAATGTTTGCAAATTTAAGCTGGTAAAGTTGAGTGATTAATTAAAAAAGCGGGGGGATTAGTGTGACGGAAAGTGTTAGCTACACAAAAACATTTAATTTCGCCATTCATATATTCAATCTATACAACTCTTTATGTACTGATAAAGAATATGTTCTTTCAAAACAATTACTCAGGTCTGGAACCAGTATAGGCGCTAAAGCATTGGAAATTTCTGAGGATAAACAAATCAGTGTATTTATAACGGAAGACCCTTTATATTTTTAGAAAATGCCGATTACTATTGCTATTATAAACCAAAAGGTTTATAATAACGTCTATACTGGTGGAGGTGGAGAATGACAACATCGGATATGGTTCGAGAATTATGTGAGAAACAGAATATAAGCATTGCAGAACTTTGCAGAAGAATAGGTCAAAGTCCGCAGAATTTTAATAAAAAATTGAATCGAGCAACATTGTCTTCCGAAGAAATGATAGCTATAGCAGATGCACTGGGTGTAACCTATGAACAGGCTTTTGTGCTTAAAAATGGCAAAAAAATTCAAATTGGAAACGAGACAAACTCATGAAAAATAAGAACGAAGTAACGATACGTTCATCGGCTGCCGAATATTTAACCTATATTGCTGCGGTTGGTGATAGTGATGAAAGCTTGGAAATGCGTTATGAAGAAGAGAATATCTGGCTGACACAGAAGATGATGGCAACATTGTATGATGTCTCTGTGCCAGCGATTAACCAGCATTTAAAAACTATTTTTACAGACAAAGAACTTGACGAGAATTCAGTTATTAAGAAATACTTAATAACTGCTGCAGATGGAAAGCAGTACAACACGAAGCACTATAATCTGCAGGCAATTATTGCGGTAGGCTTTAAAATCAATAATGACCGTGCTGTGCGATTTCGTAAATGGGCAGGTCAAATCGTCAAGGATTACACAATTCAAGGATGGACGATGGATAAGGAACGTCTGAAAAAGGGTCATATGTTTACGGATGAATATTTTGAGCGTCAGCTACAAAGCATTCGTGAAATACGGCTTTCTGAACGCAAATTTTATCAAAAAATCACAGATCTGTATGCTACATCTTTTGATTACGATAAGAATTCGAAGACTACAAGGCGGTTTTTCCAAACAGTACAAAATAAAATGCATTGGGCAGTTCACAGGCATACTGCAGCGGAACTGATTGTAGAACGAGCTGATGCTGAAAAAGAACATATGGGATTGACTACATGGGAATCTGCACCAGAAGGAAAAATTGTTAAATCCGATGTTGCGATTGCAAAGAATTATTTGAATGACAAGGAAATGTCTTATTTAGAGAGAATTGTTTCACTATACCTTGATTATGCAGAATTGCAGGCAGAACGTAGGATTCCCATGAGCATGGAGGATTGGGCGAAGCGTCTTGATGGTTTCTTGGAATTCAATGGCAATGAGCTACTAGTTGGAGCTGGTAAAATCAATGCCGAGGAAGCAAAACTTCATGCAGAAACGGAATTTGAAAAATATCGTATTGTTCAGGATAGGCTCTATGAAAGTGACTTTGATAGATTCGCAGCCTTAGAGGATGGTAAAGAATAGAATAAATGATAGGAAGAGAAAGGTTGTAATACAGATGGCAGATGTATATAAATTTCACAGTAAGCTTGAAAGAATTAGAAACTATCATATGGCGTGATAGCTATATATTTATTTATAACATAAGGAGGCAGTGAGATGGATATAGCAGCATTATCAATAAATCTTAGCCATTTGAGAGTCAATCAGCAAGTTGATGTATCTGTATTAAAGATGGCAATGGACACATCAGAAATGCAATCAATAGAGCTAATAAAAATGTTAGAAGCAAATACCAAAATGATGGAACAAATGATAAATCCGCATTTAGGTGGGCATGTAGATGTAATAGCATAGGAGTTAAATGTAAAGTTAAAAGCGTCTTCATACATCCTGCTGTCTCTATGGGCTTTTTTATGATTAGGTAATTGCAGAAAGAGCGAAGCCAACAATGAACTGACCCCACTGTTTTTTGTTTTGAGGCATAGAATCCTTAATAAAACATTTGTGCAACCATTTTGTAATACTGGTCTGTTTTTTTAAATTTATCTGTTAGACTGAAAACAACAGGTAGATCATCTCTATAATTATAATTACCATCTGATATGTTTGTAAATTTAGTTAAAATAAGTTTATCACTTATTTTAAAGTATTGATACTTCATACCATTGTATGTAAAGTTAAATTGAAGTCGTCGGTTTCCATCAAAAAAAGTCTTAATAAATATACATGAGTCCTTAACATTAACAAATAACAAGGATGGTTGTCCACTTAACTCTTCTTCAGAGACTTCTTTTCCGTTGTTGTAAAAGATTTGTTTAGCTTGGTCATAACCTCTATATTTTACTAATTCCGCCAAAGAACTTTGTCCTGTTTTTTCCCATTTAAAGTTTGAATCATACAAATAGTTTTCAGGCTGTGAAATTGTTGGTTTATGTGATAATAATTTAATCTTAATCATATCAAGTATTTGCACTTGATTCCCATCACGATATGTAACGTCTATAATTGGAACTGATCCCTCGTTTACAATATTACTTGATATCGGTCTAATCCATTCCCCTGTAGTTGTGTCTACCCCTGCAAGACAGTACTCACTATGCTTAGAGCTCTTAGCTAAAACAATAATTTCCCTGTACATTCCCTCACCCCTATAAATGAATAATATCTAAATCATTAAAAACCTTTTTAAATTCATTCCCTACTAACTGTCTATGGCATTGATCCGCTGTTGATTCACTGCAAAGAAGGCAAGTAGTTATATCTTCTAAATAATTAGCTTGAATATGTTTATGAATATCTCTATTAGCCATAGTTTGACTGAACTCTTCTACATATTCATACCATTTGATTTCCTTGTTCTTATATTTTTTCAGCGTCTCCTTTGTTGGAGAAAATTTAGTATCATGAATATATCTTATATTACAAATTTCATGCAAGAAGAATTTTATATCGGGATATTTAGCAAATCCAGCTAACTGTGATGTATTGTTCAATCGAATATCCAATATATTTTCAATTTTATTATACTTTAGTGTCTCAAAAAAAGTTTGAGCAGTTTTTTGAGTAAAACCAATTGTATATATTTTTCGGCTCATGATATATTCACCTTTTCTTCGTCAACGATTCTATATCCTATTTCAACGTTTCTGTTTTCATAACTTCTATTAACCATTTCTTGCCATGATAAATCGTCAGAAAAAAAAGATAATTGGTTTCTATTTGGAAAGTATTCATCTACTAATCTACGCTCTACACTTTCTTGTGATTCAGAGGATCCATCTGCGAGTATGTTTTTTATGGTATACCCTAATTCATGAAATTTCCTAGCTATCATTATATTTCTGTGGCAGGTGCTTGGGTCCTTCTCAGCACACATAAAAACAAATACGTAGTTTAAATCCATTCCTACTTCAATCTTTTTTACACCTTTTAAAAATGAATTAGACTTTGTATATACATTAAAATCTAAATATCCTTTTTTATGATATTTTTTCTCTAGTTGTCGTGCTCCAAATTCACTTTTGTAATTTCTGTATATTATCCCGTTTGATTTCAGGATTGTCTGTAAACTATTTTGATTATAATCTATATAAAATTTCGAGTTTGGATTACTTCTGACATCAACCAAGCTTGTGATTTTATATTTCTTAAGAACAGCAATAAATTCTTCTGTTTTAAAACTGGAATAACCAATTGTAAATATATCTTTCACCATTCCACCACCAGTATTTTTATCTCTATCTTATCTATTTTATTATATACCAACATAATACTCATTTCACGATATATTAAAGCATATTCATTATATTTTAGAATTATATGTTCACATTAGATATCCTAGATATCTGATTGCATGTTTATCTCACTAAATTCCATCTTCATCTTCTGCTTCGTGATCTCCTCCATTAGGAAACAATAAAAAATCATCAGAGAACTCTTCCTCCATTTCAGTCATTACTATATCCTCCAATTTCTTAATTGTTATTTGATGTTAATTTCTTTTCTTATTTCTAGTGTAAATGGTTAAATAATGCATCTAATGTAATGAATTCTTGAAATATCTCATCTAGACATACATAGATTCGTTATAGGTTTCATACAAATATTTTTTTCATGATAGCAGTACATATTTTTTTATAATTTTCGTCATTTGCAATTTCGTTCAATCGTAAATATAGAGTATCTGCATTATATAGCTTTTGATCCAATATAATATCAGATAACGTGATAGTATTGTGGTTCAATCCGTGACTACATTCATGATGGCAAATGTGCATTTGGTATTCATTGGAATAATTCCATTCAATTCTTGCTTTTGGCATGCAAATATTTTTTCCACAAACATCACATTCAACATATTCTACGTATTTCATATTTCATTCTCCTTTGTTTATATTCTTTGAAAAATTTTATTATCTAAAGTATATCATAAAAAGAAGGATTTATAATATGACAATACAAACAAAATGTAATGTAATTTTGTATTGCGTTAATTACACTTGCAATGTGCGTACTAGTCTAAAAAACTGAGAATATCTTCGTCGTTTTTAATTTCATCTGCTAACCTAGCTTCTATATTTCTTATATCTTGAGCAATTGCAAAATGCCTTATATGTTTTGTTATACCTGACAAACTCATTGCAAATTGGCTTCTATTAATATTCAACATGTTTTTTATTCCACTATCTTTATATAATGATATAGTCTCAACTATTATATAACGTTGTCTATCGGAATCTTTTACTACACCAAACCAGTAATAAAACATATATTTATCTAAATCCTTACTGATATTAAATTCTTCTTTCAATGCTTTTTCATATAATTTAGCTGAAAAAACTGGTTTTTGTTGTGATGGCCAATAAATATATTCCCCTAAGATTGTGTAATTTTTAGGATCTCTTATTTGTTTGCTTTTATCTTTCAGAAAAAAGTTCTCATAACATAAAAATATAGGGATTTCCACTATAGTGCTACCTGTACCAAAATTATGTCCTTGTTTTTTTTCATATTGATTGAGAAGCTCTTCTAAGAATTTTCCTTGTGAAATATTATTATTTTGTGCATAGGTCTTGAATTTTTCTAAAAGGGTATATAGGGACAGTTCCTTTTATCTCCTAAAATATGGAGTAAGAAGTCACCGTCCCCATATGCTTCTCCTCTAATTGCCTTTATCAAATTCACTATCTATCTCAAATAGTTGCCCTATATAGTCTTGACGTTCACTTATTATTCGTATGATTTTAACTGTATTGTTTTCAAGACGATAAAAAACGTAATTCTTTTCTATATATAAATAACGATAATCCGTTGGTACATCGATCATTTTACCTAAGTCTATGCCTAAAGCAGGAAACTCTCCTAGTTTTCTGATACTGGATAAGATGTTATTTAAAGCTTTAATGGCTGTCTTTCCTCCCCACAAATCTAAGATATAATCTCGAATGTATTGTAAGTCTTCAAGAGCGGCTGGTGAGTATATGATTTTTAACATCTTTATAACCTTAGCTTAGCTTCCACATCCTCAGCTGAAAGCCATCCATTCTCTCTAGCTGATTTTTCACTTTCCTCTAACTGTCCTAGTAATCGAATTACTGCTTTCAATTTATCTAATTCACTAAGTTTCACAATGGCATATTCACCTCGACCATTTCTAGTCAAATAAACTGGGCTATTTTCTTTAACTTCGTTGAGTACTTCAGTATAATTTCTTAAATCAGAAATAGGTTTAATATTCGGCATATTTATCATCTCCTTACATAAATTTTACCACGTATTTATGTAAATTAACACGTTTATTTACAGCGAAGTAAATTTTTAGAATAAAATTTACTTCATTCCGCAAATGCCTACCTCTGAGATTTAAAACCACAGAAAGTCATCGAAATAGTCGCCCAAGCTTGTGATATAAAAAATCCAGATTTGATAAAGGTAAAATACAAACACCACATCACCGACTTCAAAGCTATTGCTGTGTTTCTAATGAGGAATTTATGTAACTACAGTTATAAGGAAATCTGTAAAGAGATAGGCAATCTAACTCTTTCACGTGTAGCCATCCTTTCGAATACTGGATTTAAGCTCCTTAGTACAGAAGCAAAGTATAAAGATCTCTTTTCAAAATTATTAGAAGAAACCCGAGTAACGTAACCATTACTGCTAAAACGGCCTCATCTTATCTGTGAAAATCTTTTTGATTATACATTCTTTATTAAACAAGTGTGGTGTGTTTGCCATGCTTTTTTTGTCTATATTTTTATAAAAAAAATAGCAGTGGTATTGTGTTTTTTAGTAGGTTTGGTTTTTATATGGTAGAAAGGTTAGATAATGCATGTAAATAGCAAGAACTTGAGACATGTCCCCTAGTGATGCGGTATCTAAAGAAGTAGAAGAATTTATGAGAGTAGCACTAGAGGAAAGTTTCAACGATATAAAAGTAAGTGAAAATAATGACAATTAGCTACACAAACAAGTATAATTCCTCACACATATAAACAAATCACCAAAATTACCGATATTATACTATAAAGCGATAAATATAGATATAATGATTATGACGTTATCACGGTAATCGCATGAAGGATTACTCTTCTTAAACATTTTGAACTTTACTTTTT
>NZ_CALNCS010000155.1 GCF_937875145.1 Alkalibaculum bacchi
ACCATTTGTAGATTCCATTTTAACTTTAATTTCATTCCCCTTAAATCTTATAGAAAACACCCCTTTTTCTCATAAGAACCCCTTTTAAAAAAAGCTCACGCATTGCGTGAGCTTTTTTTATTGAACAATGAACATTGAACAATTTACTAAAGCAAGAGCTTGAGTCAACTTTGTGGTTGTAAGTTCTAAGTTCTAAGTGAAATCAGCAGGTCGCTCTGCGACCGCTGATTTCACCTGACCACCTGACCACCTGACCACCTTATCTATATATCGGAAACTCCCTACAAAGCTCTACAACTAAATCCCTAGCAATTTTTTTGTCTTTCCTTATTAAACATTGATAAATGGCTTCGCCTATTGTTTCCATTTGCGCTTCTTTCATACCTCTTGCTGTTACTGTAGGTGTTCCTAGTCTTATGCCGCTGGTGATAAAAGGTTTTTCTGTATCGTATGGAACGGCATTTTTATTTGCTGTAATTTGCACTTCATCTAACATGGCCTCTGCATCTTTTCCAGTCAAGTGAATATTTCGCAAGTCCATTAGCATCAAGTGATTGTCTGTACCATTTGAAAGCAATTTAAATCCTTTGTCCATAAGTACTTCACTTAAAATCTTTGCATTCGCGACTACTTGTTTTTGATACACTATAAACTCATCGCTTAAAGCTTCTTTTAAGGCTACTGCTTTTGCTGCAATGATGTGCATCAATGGGCCACCTTGAGTCCCTGGAAAGACAGCTTTGTCGATCGCTTTTCCAAGTTCTTTTTTACAAAGAATAGCTCCTCCTCTAGGTCCTCTTAAAGTTTTATGAGTAGTCGTAGTTACTACATCTGCATATGGAATAGGGCTTGGATGAACTCCTGCTGCAACTAAACCAGCAATGTGAGCCATATCTACCATAAATAAAGCGCCTACTTCTTTGGCGATTTTTCCAATTCTCTCAAAGTCAATTATCCTTGGATAAGCGCTTGCCCCCGCAACAATTAGCTTTGGTCTTGATTCTTTAGCAATTCTATCTAATTCTTCATAATCTAAAAGTTCTGTCTCTTTATCAACTCCGTAAGCGATAAAACGATAGTTAACACCTGACATATTTACTGGGCTACCATGAGTGAGATGCCCTCCATGAGATAAGTTCATACCCAGTACTGTATCACCTGGTTCTAGTAGTGCAAAATACACTGCTAAATTAGCTTGAGCGCCAGAATGGGGCTGCACATTAGAGTATTCTGCTCCAAAAAGCTTTTCAATTCTTTCTTTTGCTAAGCTTTCTGCAATGTCAACGTATTCACAACCCCCATAGTACCTTTTCCCAGGGTATCCTTCTGCGTATTTATTGGTCAAATGGTTTCCCATTGCCTGAATAACTCTTTCTGTAACTAAATTTTCTGAAGCAATTAATTCAAGATTTCCTTGTTGTCTTTTTAATTCCTTTTCCATAGCAGCATACACTTCTGGGTCAAATTCTTTAACTAATGGGAATTCTAACATTATTTAGCCTCCTAGTATAATTTGTCTTTTGATAAATGTTGAGCAATATGCCTTAAAGATTGATCGATACTTTTTATATATTCTTCCATTTTGTTTGTCTTGTCTCTCATTTGAAATAAAAACAAAGTTGCTACAAAAAAGAATATAAAGACCATAAAAGGACTTAAGAGTGTAGTCAAACTTGACAGGCTTAGTAAAAAATCATTAATTTGTATTTCCTCCCCTTTTCCGTCACCTTATTTTGATTAATATTACCATATTTTCATAAAGAAAAGAAGAAGAAATAGGTAATTTCAGAAGAAAAGTCGAACATTTTTTAAATAATCCAGTTTATCTTGCAGGTTTTAGTACTGTAGCCCGTAGTCACTAGCTTACATGTATTCCTTATGGGTCATTTAACTACCATCTTCGGCTTTCAACATAGACATTAGATTTTAAATAAATACCATCTGCATTTATCTACTTCATATTTTAGTTCGTATATTTTTTCCTCATTTTTTATTACGCTTTGACAGCGGTAAATGTACATGCGATTGCCTGCTAATTTTTCCTCATCAGCTTGAAGAATCCGATCTATTTTTACGACTTGTCTTTGATCCCCTTGTAAAAATCTAAACTTTATAGGTATAGGCATATCCATCTTTTTAAACCAAGCGATCATTTCGATTTCTTTTGCTATGACTTTCAACTTATACACCTCTTCATTGAAGCAAAGCTCCTTTTCATATTATGCTATAAATGACTCGACATCATCTTATACTCTTCTTCTCCTACACCTCCTGCTATAGGTTTTAAGCCTGAATGTAGAAAAGATCCTCTTATGACAGACTTTTTTCCATATTGCCTTCTCAAACAATCTACTGTTTCATCAATTCTTCTATATTTATCTAGAGATTTTTCATCAAAAATAGATATCTGATAAAATTCTCTGCTACATAACTCCGTAAGCCGCACCCCTAGGTGGCGAATGGGTTCTCCTTTCCAGGCTTCGTTAAATAGTTTTTTTACGTATTTAAACAACACATTAGTAGAATCTGTTGGGGCACATAAGGCGCATTGGTGAGAATAATAAGCAAAATCTTTATCTTTGATGGATACACTGACTACTCGGGCTAGGGACTTCTTTTTTCGAAGCCGCATAGATACCGTTTCTGTTAAGGAAAGAAGGATAAGATAAGCTTCTCTTTGATTGGTTACATCAAAAGCTATAGTCGTAGAATTTCCTACGCCTTTTTGCACCATGTCTTCTTCTCGAACAGGAGATTCGTCAATGCCATTAGCGTAATTCCATATGAGAACACCATGACTTTTTAAGTAACTTTTCATATGAGAAAGGTTCGCTTTTGCTAAATCGCCTATGGTACTGATACCTATCCTTTTTAATTTAGGTAAGGTTTTACTTCCTACCATAAACAAATCGTCTACTGGTAATGTCCACATTTTGCTTGCAATTTCATCTGAAAACAAGGTATGGACTTTATTTGGTTTTTCCAATTCCGAAGCCATCTTTGATAGCAATTTATTATGAGATATTCCGATATTTACTGTAAAACCTAATTCTTCTTGAATTCGATTCTTTATTTTATAAGCAGTCTTCAAAGGACTTCCAAATAGTTTTTCGCTCTCTGTATAGTCTAAAAAACATTCATCTACAGAGTACCTTTGAACTAAGTGTGAATACTCTTTCAATAAGTCAAACATACCATTGCTACATTTCATATATAATTCGTAATTAGGTGGCACAATGAGCAGGTCAGGACATTTTTGTCTTGCACTGTAAAGAGTTTCTCCTGTTTTGATTCCATACTTTTTTGCAGGAATAGACTTTGCCAAAATAATCCCATGACGACTTTTAGGATCTCCCCCTACTACAGAAGGTACATCTCTCAAATCTAAACTTTCCCCATGTTGCAATCTCCAAGTAGCCTCCCAACTTAGATAGGCTGAGTTCGCATCTATATGAAATATATTTCGATTTCTCATATTATTCCTTCTTTTTTTAATACATTATATCGAACATACGTTCTTTTTACAACGACTTTTTTATTGGTCAGTTGGTTCGTCGGACGAGTAAAACAAAAAACAGAAAGAGAAAGAACCAAACTCGCCTTTGGACGAGGAAATGCGTGTTTGGTTTTCTTCCACTTTCTGCTTTCGACTTTCTACTTTGAGCTTTTTATAATTATAAATTGTAAATTCTCAATTGCGCGAAGCGCATCATGATTTAGCACCTAAAACCTTGCCTTTTAATTCATTTAGAAGGGTAAATCCTAAAATCAATATTCCTCCTAGAATTTGTACTGGATTAATGGATTCACCTAGAATGGATACAGATACAAGAATGGCAACCAATGGGTCTATGTAACTTAAAATCGCCGCTTCCTGACCTTTTAAATCTTTTAAAGAGGAAAAATACATACAATAGGCTATCCCTGTATGAATGATTCCTAAGACAAGAAGATTAATCATTCCCAGGGTTCCAATACTTTCTATATGAATACCTGAAGTTGCCAATAGATAAGGTGTAAGGACTATAATAGATGCAATAAATTGTACTAAAGTTCTATCTACTCCCGTAACATTTACAATAAATTTATTGAGAATTATGACCGTGGCGTAAAGTATGGCAGCACCTAAACCATAGCCTATTCCTACTAAATTCCCACTAGACTTTTCTACTCCGCCAATATTGATAATCATAATGAGACCTATTGTGGACATTATAAAACAGATGATTTGTTTAACAGTTAGTTTTTCTTTAAAAAACAGGGGGGAACTTGCCATAACTACTACAGGAGCAAAATAATAGCTTAGGGTGGCAATAGAGACTGTTGTGTAATGATAGGCTTGAAAGAGTAAAATCCAATTAAAGCCCATTGCCGCTCCTGAAACAAAGAGCAAAGGCAGGTCTTTTTTTATTTCTCTTAATGGAATTTTGTTCTTAGTAATGATTTTATATATCACAATAACCAAGGATGCAATAAATGCTCTAAATAGTGCAATTTCCCCTGTAGATAGGGGAATATTATTGACAAATATTGCAAGAGTTCCAAAGACGGTCATTGAAAATATGATTTTTAGCTTTGCTTCCAAATTACTTTTCACCTCACTGTAAAATGCTGGCGCATTTTAGTTCTATGTTCTATGTTCTATGTTCTAACTATATGTCCCCCAAAGGGGACTTTGTGCTTTTACATACAACTTAGAACTTAAAACCGAC
>NZ_CALNCS010000156.1 GCF_937875145.1 Alkalibaculum bacchi
CATTTATCAAGGCTAATCCTCCGGAAGATTCCCTCATAATATAGAACGTTCTGTTTATATAAAATGATTGAGGTTATCGAAACTTTTTATTACTTTTTATTCCTATACAGGGATAATAATAATTATATTGACTTGTATTTGTTTGCCTGAAAGTCAAATACTTGCTTATAGTGGCATGAATTTTGCAGTAATACTTCTTGAGGACCATCTTCAATTATTTCCCCATCCTCTATTACAAGTATTCGTGTTGAAAATTATATATTAGGCAATCGGTGGGATGTAAATAATGCAGTTTCTCCATTACGGAAGATTCCCTCATTATATAAAACGTTCTGTTATATCTAAAATGATTGAGGTTATAAAAACTTTTTATTACTTTTTTATTCCTATACAGGGTAATAATAATTATATTGACTTGTATTTGTTTGCTTGGAAGTCAAATAATTGCTTATAGCGGCTTGAATTTTGCAATAGTACTTCTTGGGGACCATCTTCAATTATTTCCCCATCCTCTATTACAAGTATTCGTGTTGAAAGTTTTATATTAGACAATCGGTGTGATGTAAATAATACTGTTTTTCCATCACAAAAGTATTGAAGTCTTTGAAATAATCGATCTTCAGCTTCTGGATCAAGAGACGAAGACGGTTCATCTAGAATTAAAATCTGACTATTTCGGTAAAAAGTTCGACTTAACGAAATCATTTGCTGCTCACCGATTGACATTTCAGCTCCAGTCTCTTTAAATAATTTTGAAATATATGTATCAAGCCCGTTATATAATTTATTATAGACAGCACTTGCACCAGCATTTTTTAAAGCTTCATGCATTTCATATTCATTTTCTTTTTTATTTATATTAGATAGATTGAAATCTTCCCTTAATGTAAAAGCATAATTTTCTGCATTTTGAAAATAACAACAAAACGCCTCATGTAAACTCGCATTATTATAGTCTTTTATATTTATACCATTAATTAAAATTAAGCCTTGTGTTGGGACATAAAAACGAAGAAGAAGTTTTATTATAGTACTTTTACCCGAACCATTTATACCTACTAGGGCCACTCTCTCTCCCTTATGAATTTTAAAATTTATACCCTTTAATACAAAAGCTTCTGTATTAGGATATGCAAACCACACATCTCTAAATTCTATCGATTCTATGCTTTCCAAAAGAATAGTTCCTGATTCTATATTGGTTCTTGGTAAATTTTCAATTTCACGAATATTCTCTATTCTTAGTCTGTTATCATAAAGTGTAGAAATCATCACAATTATAGTTGATATAGAATACAATAACTGTGTTATTAATCCACTATATAAAGAATAATCACCTATTGTGAGATACCCCTCTATTATATTTAAAACAACATCTATCAAAATAGTAATAGATAATATTACAGGTACGCACGTAAATATAGTTGTGGAAATAGTTCTACTTTTTACCTTTTTCTTCTTTTCCTCAAACAAATTACGCCATAAAGATATGTATTTATTTTTGAAAATATTAGCTAAGTTATGTAGTCTAATATCTTGTGAAAACACTTTACTAGTCGCTGTCCTAAAATAATAATCTTTTTCTCTTTGCCCACTAATTTGCTCTATATCAAGTAAGTAAATTAATTTGGTGTAATAAGTAATAATAAACGCAGAAGGGAAAGCAGCTATAGTTAACACCAAGCAATAAATCCAGTTACTATTTAATAGTAATGTAAATGCAATAAGAAAGGAAATCGTAGTGCTTAGAAAGCTTATTGAGCTTCTTAATATGCTAGATACAACATAAGTGTTGTTAACGGCCAGAGCCAATTTATCATATGATTTCGGATTATCAAATAGTTCTATATCCGAGTTTAATGCTACATCTATAATCTTTGCAGTTATAATTCCATTCACACTTTCAGTAAGCATTCCCTCTACATAAGAGTCAAATTTGCCATTAACAACTTTAAAAACAGTAATTATACCGAATAATATAAACAAATTTATCAAACGCTCTTTTATTAAATTATTCTGCCCTAATACTAAAGTATCAAGAATTTCCTTGCTTAGATAGATTGCTATTATCTCCATTATAGGTGTCAATAATCTAAACAAGAAACTTGTTAAAGTATAAAATTTAGATGCTTTCCAAGATAAAGAAAGACAATATCTTAAGGACTGTGTAAAACCTTTTATGTTTAAAATAGCAGTATTTTTTTTATTCATAGTAACCCCCTGATTTTCTATTTGGTTCATCTGGTTTAACTTATAAATTTATTGGTTTACTTTGATATAACCAACAATATAAAACATCTATGATTTCAAAAAGCTGCAGGTTATACAAACATTCCAAGTATTTTTCTTTGTCATATATTGGTTCACCATAAAGAAAATTATTTCTTAGCTCATCACTTATAACACATGCATTTAATTGCGGTGTATGTTTAATAAAGTCTATATACTCATTTAAAATATTTGTCATTACTCCCGGAAGTATATTCTTTATAAAATAATATAGCTTAATAAAAAAAGAATCATTAAACAATATATTCTGTCCCTTTATTGCAATACAAATATAATTAAATTTACCTAATATACGTATTTTTGTTATATTACATGATGTTTTAAGATTAAAATATTCTTCCAAATAATCCTCTATAATGTTGTCCAATACCATAAGTGCAAAATCTTCAACAACTCTGTTATATAGCGATAAATGTACATAAGAGTTCTCTATATAAATTTTTGAACCATTACTGTTTATGTTAAATATACTACTTTTTTTTAATACATGAAATTGTTTTATACGGGTTTCAGATTTTTGCCAAATAGATTTTCCTTTTAAATCGTTAAAAACACTTTTCACATTATTTTGTATGCTATTAAAATCAACAGGACCAACAACAAAAATGAACATAGAAGCGCTATGATAATTTAATTTATGAAATAGAACTGTATCATCAAAAGTAGCTTTTGAAATAAAATCTTTCGTTCCAATTGGTTGAGATAAAGGCATTCCTTTTTTTAAGAAGATAGCCTGTATATTTTGAAGATCTGTTTTAGATTTTAAATATTCAAATTCGAATTCAATATCTCTTCTAACAGTTTCCAAATAATCACACGATAAGTATCGTCCGTTAATAATATTTTCCAGAATTATAAAAGCTTCTTCAATTATATTCATATCATTTACACATTCAATTTCAAAGGATGTATAGTCAAAACTTGTTGTACCTAAGAGTCTATACTTGCTTATAAACTGGACATCATTTTTTAATGCTTCAATTAACATATGCTCTAAAAAATGGGCTACTCCTTTTTTTTCATTATCACAGTTTGCACCTACGCTGATAAGTAGATTAATACAGACCGTTTTAGTATCCGCAACATGGATACACTCTAAATCTAGATTATTTATTAGAAGTTTTTTTATCATAATAAATTACCATCTTCCTTAAATTATATTGGATCATTATTTTAATTTCTCTTGGCTTAATTCTAACAAAGAATAATTACTCTTACAATCTGATATCCATAGCACTCACCCGTTAAATCTGCACCGAAGTGGTTAAATCTGTAATATTACATACATATTAATATATTAAAAATGCTATGGGCTGTCAGTTGTATTTTTAGTTATTTATTCTTACATAGAAGTGTTTGCTGCCACCAGTACAAAATTTCAAACCAACTATCTGATTTCAGACGTTTTTTGAATATTAGGTGATTATTTAATAACGACAACATAATATATTTAGCTGGATTAGATTAGTCTGCGTATTTCCTTCGTTATAGCTAGCTTGCTTCTTAAAAGTGTAAAACTCCTGTAAGTCGGTTTAAGACTGACAGGAGTTTTATTTTAATCGAATAGCTAACCTTTTCAATATTTTATTTGCAAGATATTTTTCAAGTCCTACAAGAATTCCATTTCCTATATAATTTGTGATATCTATACTTTACTTCTATACCTGATAACTAACTCTATCTGAATTCTCAACATGATGATAGTTATCATACAGTTTATCATGGTTATCTCCTATATATTCTGATACTTCATAGAATATATCATCGAAAAACTTGTCCACAATAACATCTTTATTCTCTGAATAAATAAACCCCTGTAATAAGACAATTTACAGAGGAGAAACTAGCGGTTCATGCACCATAATACATTGGGAAAATTATTTATTGGTATTGTTATATTTCTTATTCATTACCTTCATCCTCATCATAGAGAGGCTTGAGCTGTATAATTTTGGGTTTACTCTCCTCGAAATATAATGTTCCCTCTTTTAGATGGAGAAGTTCCTCAATATCCTGTCGATAAAGTGTAATTCCATGCTGTTTAAACGTCTGCAGTATAGTTTTGGAGTCAAGTATATCTTCTTTTATAAGAAGGTCTATTGCCCCCTGAAATATATTTTCATTTAATTTGTATGCTACATCACCTGGTTCTTTTCTACGCCACCCATTCTTGGAAATCTGTCTCATTAAATATTGGAACTGATTATCAGTAATTATCCCAAGTTGGTTAGTTCTATATACCATTGCTTGAATGGATGCTTTCCATTTTTTCTTAAGAAATTGATAATATTTCAAATCAGTTGGATATGCCTGTACATCTTTGCCAAAGCTACTTCTAGGAAGTAATACGGCACTAGCGAACATATTTGCTTGTTTCTCGCGAGCTTTGAATTCTTCTTTAGTAATTAGTTCGAGATTTTCACTCCATGGATGAAGTAATATATGTCCAAGTTCATGAGCCATATCAAATAGAATTCTTCCTTCTGGTTTACTTCCTAGAGCAATAGCTATGAAATACATATCTTGGTTGTCAACGGTAGTCCTTTGACTAAAAGCATCAATCTTATCATCTAGTGTATCAAATCCCGTCATAATAATACCATTCTTCTCCAAGATGAATTGCAGGTTTTTAATTGGATTATCTCCTAGTCCCCAGATCTCTCTAACATGTTCTGCAATTAATTCTATTTGTAACTGGGTTTCTTCTAGCCCCTTATCATCAAATTCATCATCAGTACCATCAAATTCCACGTCAGGTAGGTTAAGAGGTGGAAAGTCAATGTATTCATATAACACCTCATAAATTTTGGCTACATAATCCAATTTAATGCTTTGAGCAGTACGGCTCATTTTTGTTGCAGTTGTTAATGATCTGAAGTAAGTAACATCTGTTATTGTTTCAAATGTATCTTTCTGAAAGAAAAAATCATAAGGAAAATTCAATGTAGATGCTAGTTTCTGTACACGCATGTGTTCAGGTATATTCTTTTCATTTTCATATAGTGAGATTGATTGCTTACTAATTTCTGTTCTATTAGCTAGCTCTGTAAGTGTTAATCCCCTAAACAGTCTAGCGTTTTTTAAGCGCTTACCGTTAAATATTTTTTTGTCCATAATTCTTCATCTCCTGATCTTATTTTGTCAGGCCTGCTTTGGAACCTCCCGTAATTTAGGAGAAAGTCCAAACTTGTTTGACTTGATAGCCACCAGACCTTTTGCTTCATCTTCTGTCTCTTCACTAAGATTTTCATCAAGAAACTCGACATCTGTAAGCCTTGCAAAATCTGGCTTTATATATTCATTAAGAGATGCCGTTTCGATTGTATTGAATTCCTTATCCATAAACTCTAATTGAATATCTCTGACTTCGTTACTGTCTGTATCATAAGCGATGACATAATGTCGATAACCCTCAGTTGGGTCAATCATTCCTTCCACAATAGAATTATAGTCACTTTCCAATTCTTCAGCTTCAAATGGATAAAGATCCATAAGGGTTATCTGTTTTACAGATGCTACATAACTACTATTTTCAATACCCAATATCGTCTGCAAAAAATGGGGTTTATTACGCTGTTTTCTAGGTATGGAACGAAGAGTTTTCTGAGTAGTAATTGTATATGTAATCTTTTCTTTTCTATCTACAATTATTCTTCCCTGCCAAACATATCTTTTAAAAGGTATAAGTTCAATATCTCCTCCAACTACAAGGTTTCGGAGATTCTCATTTATACAATCACCACGAAAATGTATAATCGCATTGTTAGTTTCTTTATGATTTTCTCGAAAATACTCCGGTATATCTTCGACAATAGCTTTATCAATAGCTCGAACAATTCTACGCATAAGATTTTCATTAATTTTTATACCGTCCAATAGAATTACCTCCATTTCTTTATCTGTTTATTATTTTTACATATTAATTGAATTTTGTCAAGTAGAACTACAAAATACTTTAATACTGTACAAAATATAAGTTGATATTATTCGCTAAATGGTATATAATCATTATAACTTATTGGTATAGGAGGAAACACTATGGAATTTGAATATATGACAATAAAACAAGCCTCCACTCTTTGGGGTATAAGCCGCCGCAGAATTCAAGTTCTTTGTGCTGAGGGAAGAGTCTCAGGAGTAAATAAGCTTGGCAATACATGGGCTATACCTAAACACGCCAGTAAGCCAATTGATGCCCGTATTAAAAGTGGCAAATACATAAAAGATAAGGAGTCCATATAATGAAAAAAATTACGGGTATTTCGCTATTTACTGGTGCTGGTGGAATGGATGTAGGGTTCATAAACGCTGGAGTTATGGTAAAGGTTGCAAATGAACTAAACAATTATGCTGCAGATACTTATGTTTCAAATCATCCTGAAACTCTAACCATTCGTGGTGATATAAATCAGAATTTTGATAAACTCACAAACTATACAAATATTGATATTGTATTCGGCGGTCCTCCCTGTCAAGGATTTTCCGTAGCGGGGAAAATGGATCCTAACGATGAGCGTAGTCAATTAATTTGGTCGTTCCTTGATGTGGTAGAAAAAGTTCACCCAACAGTTTTCGTAATGGAAAATGTAAAGGCACTTGGAAAACTTGAAAAATGGGATGCAATAAGACAAAAATACCTAGATAGAGCATTAGAATTAGGCTATACTTGTAACTATTTAATTTTAAATGCAGCTGATTTTGGAGTTTCGCAAAATCGAGAAAGAGTATTCTTTATAGGATCAAGAACTAAAAAAGATTTCTCATTATTTTTGTCAGCTCTAGATAAACATAAGGAAAAACCTAAAACACTTCGTGAATTATTAGGCAGTCTTCCTATAGCAGGTTCGGAGGAAAACCCCATAACTTGTACAGCAAAAATTACACTCGCTACTAATCCTGTGATGAGGAAAAGTCCCTATGCTGGAATGATTTTTAATGGTATGGGACGTCCATTAAACCTCGACTCAGTTTCGACTACACTTCCTGCTTCAATGGGTGGTAATAAAACACCTATCGTTGATACAGCTATTCTTGCTGATCCAAGTGCATATGACTGGATTAAAGATTATCATGGGAAATTAAGTAAAGGTGAAATAACAACATCCTTTGGTCCTGCCCCTGAACATTTAAGACGTTTAACTATAAAAGAGGCTGCGGCTATTCAATCTTTCCCAGACAATTATATTTTCAAGGGTTCAAAATCTGCGATTTATACTCAAATTGGAAATGCTGTACCTTGCAAACTAGCAGAAAGTGTTGCAAAAAGTGTAATAGAAACGTATTTTTAAAAGTAATGGTGCTATGATTCATAGCACCATTTTATTTATTTCATTAAGAAAATTGTTCTAGCTAGCTTACGTAGGTAATCAATAGTTTCTATTTTAAACTTCGTATCTAAAGCTTTCTGTAAAATAAAATACATAAATTTTTTACAGTCCACATTTGGTAGTAGTGCAATTGAACTATTGAAAAAATCCCATGCTGGGAGAATTACAAGGTGAAAATTCTTCTGTGCGTATTCCTTAATTAATGATGACTTAATTGACGGAGCACACCCACCACGAGGTCCTTCTATGAATAATAACTTATCTCCTCCTGCTGCAATAACCTTATCCGCAGCATGTCTAACATCTGTTTCAGCATACTCTTTATCCTTTAATTCATTTGCTAAAAATAGAGTTCCAGTCTGGTAAACATCTAAATCACTAATTTCTTTACTTGAAGCCCCACTTTGGTTAACAGGATGCACTTCTACAATATAATCCTTGCTTTGAAACATTAAATGATATATACCTGCTACCATAAGAGTTAGCACTTCACCTTCATAATTTTCCTGTAAAGAAGAAAAAACATATTTTGCAAGAGTTGAGGGTTGATTAACAGAATAAGGAATAGATATTTCTAAAACCTTATCTTTATCTGTCTTAATAGCTATAGCACGCTTAAGAAAACACACTAGACATGAAAAGGCTTCTTGTTGATCTAACAATGGTAAGTTATCACAAAGTAGATTTAGAAGGGCTTGGTCATTAGGGCATATGGGGACGGTGACTTTTCATTCCATTATATTCCAATTACTTTGCTTTTAGGTAGCCCTGTT
>NZ_CALNCS010000157.1 GCF_937875145.1 Alkalibaculum bacchi
AAACGAAGTAGTACTTCAGGGTATGCCATCCTCTATAAGCTGTGATGTGTTTGAGCCTAGTGAGATTCTGTGTTGGAACAAAGATACGTTTTTACATATTATGAGCCAAGACTTTGATTTGACAAAGGGAGTTTTGTGTTCTCTATCATCGAAGACTAGACGATTATATCGTCAGCTTAAAAATACATCTAATTCTGTACGAGCAGACAAACGAATTGCAGCTAAATTGTGGAAGTTATCTGAAGATTACGGAATAGCTTGTGAGAAAGGCACTTGTATTGATATGGACTTAAGTATTACTTATCTCGCAGATATGTTAGGCTCCCAAAGAGAAACCGTTTCAAGGCAGATAAAAGTATTAAAGGAACACAATCTTATCGAAATAGAAGACAAGAAATTTATTGTTTACGATCGTGAACAATTAGCGAATTATTTTAAGGAACCGTGATATTTATCACAGTTCTTTTTTTATTTATACAATATACTGTTATTGATAAATAAAAAACAATTTAAGAAATACTCCATAGAAATCGGATAAGAAAGTAAAGTTGATGAAATTTTATTTTAGCCATTCTCTATTATACCATAGCATAAAAGTGAAAGATGTCTTGAATTATGGCGGAACAATAGTTAAACTATAGTTAGACTTTAGAAATATGTAGAAATATGAAATATTTACATCTGTAACAAATATCATTATGAAATGATATCCTATATTTGGAAAATAAAAAAGAAATAAACATACCAAACAATATTTATTTAGCAAGAAATTAGTCCTTAAGGGCTTAAAATTAAAAGAAAGAGGTGTAAACATGGGTTATCATTTGACGGTGCCAAAAGCCAATGATGTATTCAAACAATGGTCTGAAGAAAATGTGATTTATGCCCCAAAACGTTTTGTAGGTGGGGGAGCTTTTTCGGATACAGACATCATACGTTATGGAGAAGTAGAAAAGATAGAAGAAATTGAATTTAATGAAAAATCCGATTTTTCTTTTAAAGACATTCTTATCCCCCTATCAGAAACCCTTTTCTTCTTTACAGAGGATGAAGTAAAAGAGGCAAACCAACCTAAAAAGGGTGCAATTGTGCTATTAAGAAGTTGTGATCTTCATGCCGTAAAAAGACTTGATGAGATTTATTTACATAATGGACCTGAAGACTATTATTATAAGAGACTAAGAGATAGAGTAAAATTTGTCTTGATAGGATGTGAAAATGCATTTGATAGCTGCTTCTGTGTCGACATGGGTACCAATGAATCAAAGAATTATGATGCTTCATTAGAATTAAAAAATGATCTCGTATACATAGATAATAAAAATAACGATTGGGAAGAACTCCTATCAGCTAATAGCTCTAGTATAGAAGAAGTAGTTCCTGCACACGTAACAGAGACAATAACAAGAGTATCTATTCCAGAAAATATTACATTAGATATTTTCAACTCAAAAATGTGGGATGAATACGATAGCCGTTGTATTAATTGTGGTAGATGTAATTTTTCATGTCCTACTTGTACTTGTTTTACAATGCAAGATATTTTCTACACGGACAATGGTAAAGTTGGCGAGCGCAGGAGAGTACAAGCTTCTTGTATGGTCGATGGATTTACAGATGTAGCAGGCGGTGGGAGTTACCGAAAGAAAAATGGTCAAAGAATGCGCTTTAAAGTAATGCATAAAGTGTATGACTTCAAAAAGAGAAATGGCTACCATATGTGTACAGGTTGTGGTCGTTGTGATGATGTTTGTCCAGAGTATATTTCTTATTCGAAAATCCTCAACAAATTAGAAGATGCAATGCAGGAGGTGTCTAAATAATGCAAAATGAATATATTCCATTTCAATCGGAAATAAAAGAAGTTATTAAGCATACAGATATTGAATACACCTTTAGAATGGCTTATACAGGACCTGTAAAACCAGGGCAGTTTTTTGAAGTGTCGATTCCTAAATTTGGGGAAGCGCCTATCTCAGTAAGTGGTATAGGAGATGGAACTGTAGATTTGACCGTACGCCGAGTAGGTAAAGTAACGGATGAAATTTTTGAGCACTATACAGGTAATAAATTGTTTTTGCGAGGACCTTATGGAAATGGTTTTGATATTGAAGAGTATAAGGGCAAAGATTTAGTTGTTGTGGCTGGTGGTACAGGTGTTTCTCCTATTAGGGGGGTAATAGATTATTTTAGCGATCATAAAGATGAAGTCAAGTCTCTTACTTTCATTGCAGGATTTAAAAGCCCTAATGATATTCTCTTTACAAAAGATTTTGAAAAATGGGAAAAAAACATGGATGTGATTTTGACTGTAGATTGTGCTGAAGAAGGATTTCTTTGCAATGTAGGTATGGTTACAGAATATATTCCTAAACTACAACTTGAAAATATAGAAGAAGCAGTAGCTGTCGTCGTAGGACCGCCTCCGATGATGAAATTTTCTACATTAGGTCTACTAGATATCGGATTTAAAGAAGAAAATATTTGGATTTCACAAGAAAGAAAAATGTGTTGTGGTCTAGGTAAATGTGGTCACTGTAAGATCGATGATGTGTATGTGTGTTTGGATGGCCCAGTATTTAATTATACAAAAGGCCGCCAATTATTGGATTAGGGGGGACGCTAGTATGGATATGAATACAAAACAATTAAAAAAGAACGCTTTTCGTGTAACAAAACATAGGGGAATCACTGCATCCCGAATTCGAGTTCCTGGTGGTCATTTAAATGCTAAATTTTTGTCTATGATACAAAATATTGCAGAAACATACGGAAATGGAACGGTACATATTACATCGAGACAAGGCTTTGAAGTACCTGGTATTGCATATGAAGATATGCCAAAAGTAAATGAACTATTACAACCAATTATTGAAGGATTGGATATTAATCAACAAAATCCTGGAGAAGGTTATAATGCTTCAGGGACTCGTAATGTAACAGCTTGTATCGGAAATAATGTCTGTCCCTATGGATGTTATAATACATCTGCATTTGCTAAGCGAATTGAAAAGGCTATATTTCCAAATGATTTACACTTTAAGATTGCCTTAACAGGTTGTCATAATGATTGCGCAAAAGTGCGAATGCACGATTTTGGAATTATTGGAATGACTGAGCCTCAATATGACAAGGACCGTTGTGTCAACTGCGGTGCTTGCGTGAAAAAATGCCTAAAGAAATCATTAAGGCTTTCGCGATTATGAAAAAGGCCGCG
>NZ_CALNCS010000158.1 GCF_937875145.1 Alkalibaculum bacchi
GCCATGTGCATCAAGCCTTTCGTTGACAACTATGATTACGGAACCAGCAAAGTATTTACTGCCGATGAGACCTATATCAAGATTCGTGGCATCAAAGCTTATATCTGGTTCATAATGGATGCTGCCAGCCGTTCTATTATCGGTTATCAGGTATCGAATAATCGTGGCGTCGGTCCTTGTATTCTTGCGATGCGAATGGCATTCCGACACCTTAAAGAACTTCCAAAACACTTTAAATTTATTGCTGATGGATACAGCGCCTACCCTTTGGCTGCTCAGCAGTTCTTCCATGAGTTTGGAGATAAATTCAAGTTCGATATCACTCAGGTAATTGGACTTACCAACGACGATGAAGTGTCAAAAGAATTCCGTCCATACAAGCAGATGATTGAAAGACTGAACCGTACATACAAGGTTTCTTACAGACCTACGAACGGTTTTGACAGCATCGACGGTGCCAACTATGACTTGGCTCTGTGGGTTGCGTATTACAACTTTCTCCGTCCTCACAAGCACAACAATTACAAGGTTCTTAATGATGTGGAACTGCTAAAAGGAGCTGGAAACATGCCGGGTAAATGGCAGCTTCTCATCTTCCTTGGACAGCAGACAATTCTAAACATACAAAATCAGGCTACTGCTTAAGAGGAGCGGAACCGTTGTCAAGGGAACCATGGAATACCGCAGTGCATCGCACGAGGATATGCCGCGAAAGTTCCTTGACATAAGGTTCTCGGATTATCCTATTCATGCAGAAAAGGGGCAACTGCGCCCTTTTCCTGCCTTCCGGCGAGGATGGGTTCGGGCAAAGCCCGTATTGGGTCAAGGGACTGGTACCTTGCGGGTACTTAGGGTGGTGCCCTAAGCCCTCGGAGAGCTATTCGTGATTAAGATCTACAGTTTTCAAGGTTCGTTTGAGCCTATTTTTTTGACTAAGTTTTCTCATAACTTACTTGACACTACCTCTTTTTAAAGCACCCTGAATTTTCTATGTTTATTAGTAAAATTTAAACTTCCTATCATATGGATATTAACTTTGATTCCAAATAATCAATGGTCACATCATAAAATACAAAGTCATCGATTTTATTTTCTGCTTTGGCATCTACTACCTGCTTAACACTTTTTTCATCTTGTTCTGGACACATTAGGAGTAATTTACACTCTGGTCTTTGCTCTCTTAGGTTTTCACATACTTGCAAGCAATAATTCATATTATATGGCCCTGATTCAGTTGCTTCAATAAGTGCCGCTTTAGTATTATTACTACTAATAGCTATAAGTACATCATTATAGTCGGGCTCATAAATCAGATTTATATGAGGACTATCTCGAAGTTTTATCATCAGGGCCTCGGCAATTGCTTTTCGCTGCATAATCAATACAACATTTGGCATATTTTATCCCCTCCTTTTATAGTTTTTCTTATATTTTCTTCGATTTTAAGTTTTATACACTTCTATAATTAAATAATATCAAGTATTTTCTCTTTTGCACCTAGCCGCTACGGTTAGGTTTTTGGCAAAAAATATATTTTTACTTAGTAGAGTGGATTAATTAACCCATTTAATATCATATAAAATGCTAGGTCAATTGCTTTTTCAAAACCTGTTTTAGCTAACATATTGGATTTGTGATATTTTACAGTGCTTTCTGAAATAAAAAGTTCCTCAGCGATTTCTTTGTTAGTCATATGCTTGCACATCAGCCTAAGCACTTCCATTTCCCTATCTGTTAGTGGTGCTTCGCCTATTGTTGTATGGATCGTTTTTGGTTCAGGGAAGAATTGTTTACCTTCCATAACCCCTTTGGCTACTTCTACAAAATAGTCTAGGCTTTTACTTTTATAAATAAAGGCATGTGCTCCTGCTTCTTTAGCCCTAGGTGCATAAGTGATTTCATCAAAACCTGACATCACTATTATTTTCATCTGAGGATATTTCTCAAGTACTATTTTTGTTGCATCCAAACCTGATGCTCCACCTTCTGTGCACACATCCATAAGAACTAAATCTGGTTTGAGTTTCATGCAATAGAGTTCTGCATGTAATGCATTTTTTAAAGTCCCCACTACTAAAAAATCATCTGTATTTGTTAATGCATTAAATAATGAATCGCACATTGATTCATGATCGTCTACAATAAGTACTTTATACATCCATGCCACCTCCTGGTAAAACAACTGACAATGTAAATTGTGGGTAAGGAGTTATTTCTATATTCCCACCTTGTGCTTCCACTTTTTTTCTAATTGCTTTAATTCCACTACCTGGGATGATTGGATCGCTTGTTGTGTGCCCGACATTGGATATTACAAGATTATATGAATCTTTAATCTCCTCAGATTCAATATTGATTCTTGTTGCAAAGCCATGTCTTACAGCATTAGCAGAGCCTTCTCTTATGATATCTACAAATAGGCCGGCTTGCTCTTCATCTTCTGGGAGTTTACCCTTGAAGTTAATATCTACTCCAATAGAATTAAAAATCTCTTGTATACTTTGTAACTCCTCTAGGGGACTGATTTCATCATGTTCTGCTTTTATTTCATCTATAAGTCCTTTTGATAATGATGTTAGTAATTTATAATCTAAAATTTCTTCATTTTGTATCATACGAAGAAGGACCGTTAGACGCTGGCCTAATATATCATGGGCACGTATCTTAGCATTTTCAATTTCCTTTTCTTTACTAAGTATATGAAGATTTGATATTGTTCTTTTTAATTCTTCACTTTTATTTCTTAGTTCTTGATCTTGAATCTGCAATTTAGAGGTTAATGACCAATTTTCGCTTACATCAGCAGCAGAAATATGAATATAATTTTTCATTAATAATGGTATTTCTGTTTTAGTAAACATCCAAGCACTCCCGTCTGGCAAAAGATAAACTGCCTGTCCTTCTAGCTGTACTTTTTCATATCTAGACTTAAATTTATCTGAAATGAGTAATTTATAAAATTTTAGAGAATCTCGAAATACTTGACCTGTTATAAGTAGCATCAATTTTTGCATTTGATGATTTAATAGAACTGTATATCCATCGCTTTCACAAAACAATACTCCTGTATGCAAAGTATTTACTGCTTGTATAACTGACAAGGCAGATATACTTGTCCTTATTGCTATTAAACTGGAAACAAATACCTTAATACTTCTAATTAAAAAAAATATTAAAATTGCGACAAAACCCCATGGGAAAGCACTCCCTAAAACATCTTCCATAAATGGTAATGATATTGAAGTAGCTGTTATAACTCCTAGTGGCAAGATAGTTTTGTTAAGGAATCCTACCACTATGCCTAGTATTAGAATAATTATAAAGATAGCTATTCTTATATTTTCATACCCAACTGGAACAAGAATTCCATTTTTATATCCATTTACAACCTCTCCATGTAAAAGTGAAAAGATAAGAATTTCAACAACAATGAACATTTCAAATAAATTTTCAAAAACCCGTCTTGTAGTTTGGTCGTGACGATAAAAATTTAGGACTGTAGCAAGTGTCTGAGATAAAACTCCAATTCCTAATATAAAAGTAATAAAGATCCTAGTTACCCATGAAGCTGTATAAAACTCAATCATTTTCTACTCCTCCTTTCGGAAAAGAAATGCTGATGCCGATTGTATCTTCTATATCTTTTTTTGTAATTTTACCCTTTGCAATTTCGATTGCTTCTATAAGCTTTGACTCTGCATTTAATGCTCCTATTTCTATTGATGGGAGGAGTCTCATTGTAATCTCATCTTCTTCAGTAGATATATCTACAATGATGTATGGACAAGATTTTTGGACTGCCAAATCAGCTACAGTATAGAAAAAATCGTAGAATATAGTAGCATATCTGATTGGAATACTTCCACTTATTTCGTTTACTCTTGCAATTTGAAGATTCGAATATTTTGCTATTTTGCAGAGTTCATCTATATAAACGATCAATTCATCTGCCTCAATTTTTTGTGATTCTTTTTCTTTGAAAAACAAGTTACATATACGCTTTGTATAACATAATAAAAGCGCAATACGAGTGGTCTCAATTGAATGATTTCTAGAATGTTCTAATTTTTCTATCATACTTGACAATCTTTGTATGTTTTCACTTATCTCTGCTTCTAACTGTTCCATCAATTGCTTTTTTGCGTTTTTTTCATTAATCATCCGCTTTATTTTCTCCTCTTCAGCTAATATAGCATTGGCTTCTGTGAGTTTTTTAGTTGATTGCTGAATTTTTCTGTGTAAGTGCTGAATTTTGCTGATATCTTCATTCCACAAGGCATAACCTCCTGGAATTGGGTTAGCAAATAGCAAGGATTCATCCTCTTGTAAAACCGGAATAGGGGATGACGCTATAGCTTTCTCGATAATATCTTTACTAATTAGTTTCGCTAAAGATGAAGCTATTACTAATTTTCTTTCCTTGTCTATTATTTGAATTTTAAGTGGAGAACATGTAAATATATCTATATATTTTGTGTTTACAGGGACCAACCCAGATCTTATACATGCTTCAAACATAAGCATTACAAAAATTCCTGTAACTATTGTTAAGTCAGTTTCATATACAAAAGTGTCTCTCATTATATACTTATAGTTGTATAAACCAAAAAGGATAAAAACTGTAATAGGAAATATAAATCTTTTTATTCTAGGACTTCGTATGCTTTTTTTGATCAGTATTACAAGTGCTGCAGCGATATTCATCATGCAAACAAATAGTATAATATAATATCCCAAGCCATAAGTGTAATCTTTAGCCCAATCTGGCCTACTTAAATCTAAGTGAAATACAAGACTGTGTAGGTCGTTTGTAAATACAAAAATAATTAATACACCAATAAACACCGCCAACCTTCTCCACCATTTAGGAGGAAAAGTTTCGTCTTTGGGCTTATCAATTGCCCATGCCATCCACAGTACAACAAGTGGCAATGACAATTGGAAGATATAATAGGAGTACCACAAATATCGAGACAAGACATCGTTTACTACTACTTGATACTTTATAAGTCTAACCAAAGCCCACCCATTCAAAATTACTCCTGTAAAAAAAGCGGCATAGCTAATTCCTCTTTGCATAGAACGACGAAGAACAGAAGCTACCCAAATAGTAACTATAATCATATACAATAAGGCGAATAAAAGGTGTTCCCGATAGTCAACTGACATAAATCTCTTAGAGTTTAGAACTTGTCTTTCTATCAAAGGACTGACATTTCGCGTAGTTTTTGCAAAATGCTTGTAATCCGTGACTTTGACAGCAGGTTTATAAGCTATTTTATCAGGATAGATAGAAAGATCACTCTCTCCATCTAATAACCTGAACTTACTTTCTAGCAATAGTTTCTCTAGATCTCCTTGGAAAACTAGATCTTCATTTGATAGTAAGCCTTTTTCGTATGTAAGTGTTCCTTCTTTTGGGATTATGATTTCGAAATTCCGCCCATCATCTATAAGAGCAGCTGCTTGGTAGTCGTAACAAACAATAAGAGGAGAATCGAATGAGTCAATTTTAAGACGAGAATTTTTGTGTAGTGTTGTTAATAGGTGGATTGACTTTGTTAAAGTGTAGTCTTCGCCTTCTAAGCCATATGATATCGCGGCGGTCAACATCTGATCATTTCCTTGTGTCTTAGAAAAAGCTACTTCTTCTTTAATGTCTAACAAATCATTCCAGCCAGTGACTACCGTATTGGTTTTATCACGATCGATAGCGATAATAACTGTTGCCAGATAATGTGGATACCAGTATTTGGCAATACCTGTCTGCAGTGCCCCATCTGCTTGTGTATCAAAGACTTCTGCTATCGCTCCATCATCTACCAGGTAATACGCTCTATTCTCTGATTCTTCAATTGTATATGAAGGTAATGTTTGTTCCACTATTTTTGGGTATAAGGAATAGTCGTCCATATTACATATAAGCGAATTGGACTTTGTTTCTCTTTCACAGCCAGAAGTAATAGCCGCTATAATCAAGATAAGAACTAAATAAGTAATGCGTAAATGCTTTGTAGAATTAACTTGTCTAGGTTTGAAAAAAAACACCCCCAATGAATAAAAATGGATCATGCTTAGTTGTTTATAGATTGTGTTAATATTATATTAATAACTCAACTTTCCCAACTTAAATTCGCAAACATTGCCTGAATAAATAAGGCTTGGGTACTCATCCAATCCT
>NZ_CALNCS010000159.1 GCF_937875145.1 Alkalibaculum bacchi
TGTATTATCTCATAGATGGGACTTTATTTGTAGGTGTGCTGTATTTGATGGATACCTTATAAACCGTATTATTTGTTCTTATATACAATTAAAGGATGGATTTCTATTTATAAAATCTTAACTCAAAATAATTCGAACTCTTTTCCCTAAAATACAATAAATCTCCATTTTGTTTTTCCATAATTGATTTTGCCATTGGAAGCCCAATCCCAAACCCTTTAGACTTTGGATTTGACTTATAAAATCGTGTATAGTATTTCTGTAGCATCTTATCAGATATCCCTTCACTAAAATCTCTAACAAGTATACTTTGATGGATGTTTGATGTTTTTAACTCTACTTCAATACCTTTTTCTTCCGAAGCTTCTAGACCATTTTTAATTATGTTAAATACTGCTTCGTATGTCCATTGTTTGTCACGAAATAAAGTAAAGTCATTACCTGTTATAACTACTGGAAGATTATCATTTGCAAAAAATGATGCTAAACTTGTTTTAATTTCTAGGGTCAATTCTTTTACACTAAACACTTCATTTCTCATTGGCACTAAACCAGAATCCAAAGACGCCATTTTAAGAAGGATATCTGTCAATTGATATAATCTATTCACATCATTTCTTATATACCTTGCGTATTCATCTACATTCGTTGGCTCTTCGTTTATTAAATCCAACATAAGCAATATACCAGTTAAGGGCGTTTTGATTTGATGAGCAATATCCTCCACGTATGTTTTTAAAATATCTCTATTCTTTGTAGCTTCTGCAGCTACTTGTCTTTTCTCAATAACAATTTTTACAATCTCGTCCCTTAATCGTCCAAACTCATCATCAATAACTTCATAATTGTCTGTATCTGAATCTAATGTATTTAATAATTCAAATACACTATGTATTTTTTTATTTATCATTTTATCTTGTCTAATGTCATTTAATTTAATTAATATAAATAGAACTACATTCACAATTAAAAACCCAAATGCAGTGATTATATCAAATCTCGGACTAATGAAAACAACAAACATAGATAGAATAAAATTAAAAATAACGATTCCTATAAAAATTTTATTACTTTTCATATATTGTCACTTTGCCAACTATAGCCAATTCCACGTACAGTCTTAATATTATCTCCATAAGTTCCCAATTTTCTTCGTAATCGCTTTATTGTTACTGTCAATGTGTTATTGTTAATCTCATATAAATTATATCCCCATACAGAATCAATAAGATGTTCTCTGGTAATATTAAGTCTTTTATTAAGGAGAAAGATTTCAAGTACATCAAATTCTTGTCTATTTAATTCAATGTTTTTATTATTAATTCTTGCTGTTTTAAATTCACTATCTAAAACTAGTTCTTTAAAAGTGAGATTTTTCCCATCTTGAAATCTTCTCTTGAATATATTATCAATTCTTGCTTTTAAAATAGGCAGTGAAAATGGTTTCGTAATATATTCATCGGCTCCATAATCAAATCCCGTTAAAATATTTTTTTCACTATCTCTAACTGTCAGCATGACAACTGGTATGTCATAATATTCTCGAATATATTTAAGATAGTCAAAACCTGAGCCATCAGGAAGATTTACATCTAAAATTGCCAAATCATAGTCATTAATGTCTATATCAGAAATTGCTTTCAATGAATCAAAGATATCCGTTATTATTTCAAACCGCTTCATATAAGCTTGAATAGCAAAAGCAATCGTATTGTCATCTTCAAGTATTAATATCTTCACCTCTTAACAACTCCTTTATTGTTACTTTCCTCTCGAATCATCTTATTCTTTTTAATCTGACATCTGTAGGTTTTCAGCCTTTTTCGGTATCGCCCATACACAACTAAAGCATATTACTCTAGGAATTCGATTTCCTACAAAGTTTTTGAACCCGTCGCTCAGAAATAATATAAGAAAAACCACCTGCTGATTAACTGCGCCTTATCTACTATAAAGGAGCATATCTCTATACGGGTGGTTTTATCAGTCAGAGTCTAGGCAACCAGCCAATTTAATTATTCAAAAAACAAATCCTCCTGTATTCCATATATGCGACAGACTTCTTGAAGTCCGCTTAATACTTCATCTCTTGGAAAGTTATTATCTTCCAATTCTGCATCCGATAGCTTGTTGATCTCAGAATAAAAAAATATTGCAGCCTTAAGAGCATTCTTGTCATTATGATCAATAGCTTCATAGAGCATATCCTCAGCATCGCATATTTGACCTTGTATAACAAGCTCGTGGAGTTTGTTATAAAGAGGATTCCACTGTGAAGTGGTTCGCTCAAATTCTTCAATCATCGCTGAATCCGATTTTTTGCCTGTAATAAGATGTATAATAAGTGCAACGGCAGTTTCAATCTGCCTCATAATCCAATCTTGATGATAATGCATAAAAGATAACAACCTCCTCAATTTTAATAATAAGATAAAATAAAATTTTAACTAATTTCTTATTTCCCATATTATCCAATTTATTAGAGCTTGTCTACAATATTATAACTTGAGTTTCCGCAAAATGTAATGTGAGACATGCTTTTGTTTGCTTGAGACATATGCAGTTCACACTTTTAGATAAAACCGCTTTGAATTCAGAATTTGAGTACCCAAATTAATCCCAGGGATCTGAGATCAAAAACTATTCTTATTTTACTTTATTTAGGCAATCAACTTAAAACGGATTTGCCGGTATTTGGGTCGCTTAGTCTTGAACCAATACCTGACGCCCTCTCTTGCATATGACAATATACGGGCAACTCCTTTTGCAAGTCGGTAATAGTTGAAATAAACTTTTTCTTTTATTGGATTTGCTGATTTTATGATTTCAACTTTAAGCACGCTTGTCTCTGGCTTCATTGAAAGTAGCGCCAGAAAGGCCATGCATAATGTGATGTAAAAGTTTAATGCGTTGATGGCTATAAGTTTTCTTACACGAAAATTTTCAAGTTGAAATATCTGTTTTTTACTACGAAAATATTCTTCTATGCGCCATCTTGAAAAGTATAGCTTTGCAACATTTATTACATCGTCTTTGGATTTGATTTCCTTATTTGTTGCAAGCATCATAGGGTGCTCCGTAATGCCATAGACAAGAACCAGATAGATATCTTTTTTGGAAGCAGTTATCTGTACCTTTACATGGGAAAGATAAGCATGGTGCTGCCCACCTTTGTAGTACAGTGGCATTTTAATCTTACCCTTTCTACGGTTACGAAGTTCTGTGGCAGGTGTCCATTTTTGATGGTATAGTAGCTTGCGCCTGGCCGTGAGGCGAATGACATAATCTTGATCTAGTTCTTCCATTTTTAAGAATATTTTATTACTGTCATAGCCCCTATCCATAATGTAAGTAGCTTTTTTAAATAGAGTAGAACCACGTTCCATAGCAGCAAAGGTAACATCATTAGTAGAAGTGAAGTTCTTTTCCCTAGAAGAATGAATTTTTGAAAAGATGCTTACAGGATGATTGCTTTTAGTAAGCACACAAGCTTCCGTAACAAGATATCCTTTTTTGGATACATTTTTTGTCTTGGTACTTTCGGAACCATCACGTACAATGTCAAGAGCCTCGAATTTGTAACCGTTTGGTTTTACAATATCGCTGTCATCTATGTGAATGACAGGCTCATCAGGAACCCATTGTTTGATGGTGTCCAGATAAGAATTTTGTAGTTGGTGCGCAACTCCCTTATGCAGATTTTTAGAGAGTCTTTCGACAACATTTACTTTTTTTGAGGTCTCGTGAAGCTGATCAGCAATTTCAGTGAGGAGGCAACTTTTTGAGGCAAGCATTCCATAAATCATATCAGCAGTAAATTTTTGTGCTGGCTTAAAAAGTGCTTTTGAGATTTTATTTGCAAAAGTTATTATTTCTCGTTTCATTGTATAAGTATTTGAGGTAAAATGAACCATAAGGGATCCCTTCCTTTTTGTTTAGTAAGATTTTTGTTTGGTCGCTTAATTTTACATTAAAAAGGAAAGGGTTTCCTTATATTTTGGGCTTTTTTGAAAATTGTTAATAAGTATTCTTGTTAAATAACTAGCCTGTGGATAAAAACACGGAAACTCAAG
>NZ_CALNCS010000160.1 GCF_937875145.1 Alkalibaculum bacchi
GAAAAACTCTAAACAAAGAGACCACCCATCTATTTGATGGGTGGTAGGTCATCTATAATCAGCTTCTAGCTAACAGCTACACCGACAGTGCCATTAATAAGTTGAACAAGCTTTATCCGATCCCTAAGAATTATTGGAAGTACCGCACAGTCAAGGGCAAAAAAACTGCTATCACCAAGTCTAAAAAGAGAGCGGTAGGCTTAGACCGGATTACTGCGGAAAAATATCCGTGGCTGGGCGATAAAGATTTAGACAGCCTAATGTTCTATAACACTGAAATTCATTATCAGTCCGCTTGGCAGATGTTCCGCAAGGTACATCAAAGCGGTATTCCTAAGTTTAAGCGCAAGGACAGATCGGTTCAGAGCTACAGCACTTCTGCTATAAAGCAAAAAGGCGCTACCCTTTACACTAAGTCTTCAATAAGATTCCTTGACCATAGCCATCTGCAACTGCCTAAAATTGGCAGGATCAAGGTGAAACTCACCAGACCATTGCCCAATAATAATGCGGTAATTACTACGGCAACGGTCAAGCACTTTTCAGACGGCACTTGGTTTGTTTCCTTATTGCTAAGAAGTAATCAGTCATTTGTGAAGGAATTACCGCTGGCTACCGACCCTATCGGGATCGACCTTAATCTCACCGAGTTTTTGGTGGATTCCAACGGTAATAAGGTTGACAATCCCAGATACTACCGCAAAAGCCGTAAGCACTTGGCTAGACTGCAACACGAGCTGGCAATCAAATACAGACGTGCCAAGAAGGAAAAGCGTAATCTGCGTGACTGTAAGAACTATCAGAAACTCCGACAAAAGGTGGCATCCTTACACAAGCATGTGCTTAATCAGAGAAACAGCTTTACCCATGTTCTCTCAACCGCACTGGTCAAGAACCACGACCTCGTAGTTGCAGAGAACCTGCAAGGTAAAAATATGATTAAGAACCATGCCCTAGCAATGAGCATCAGCGATGCCGGCTGGCGTACCTTTCTAAACCAGATGGAATACAAGGCTAAGATGTATAGCAAGACTTTTGTCGAAATTGACCCCAAGTACACTACCCAGCGCTGTCACGCCTGCGGACACATCAAGAAAGACAAAGACCATATCAGCTTGTCGGGCAACAAAGCCCACCAGACCGATCACTTCACCTATATTTGTTACAACAAGGAATGCCCCTTATACATGCAAAAGCAGGATCGTGACGTGAATGCATCAAAGAATATATTAGACAAGGGCTACAGTGTCCTGCTCGGCTTCACCAGTCCTAAGACGAAGATCAGCCGATAAATAATAGGACAGGGCGTTTGGCAACTCACGTCCTTAACGGTTTTGGTAATTGATTGTAAGCCGTTTTCGGGAACTGCAATGACTTTGATATCGTTGCATTCGCTGCAAGCGCAGATCGTATCTAAACAAGTTGCGTCTAGTAGGCTAAAGGCTCATCGCCTTTAGCCAAAGTATGCAAGCCCCAGAATTAATTCTGGGGTAGTTGACTACTCTAATGCAGTTATAAAAAAGCAAAAAATAAAATAAAAGTGTAAAAAAGTATTGTATTTTTAATTTAAAGTGATATTATAGTGGTGTAAAGAAATAAAGGGAAAATATAAGAGAAGGTGAAAAATATTGGCAAGATCAGAAGCTTTAAAAAGGGCACAAAAAAGATACTATGAAACGCACAAGGAAGAAATGAAGCGAAATATGTATAAATCACATGCTAAGCACTTTGTTTTAGACTATGACCCAACAAGAGAAGAATTGCTTAAATTAAAAAAATTAATAGAAGAAAAATTGGAAAAAATCTAGTTTTTCTATTTACTTTTGTATAAAAAATAAAATAAAAGTGTAAAAAAGTATTGTATTTTTAATTTAAAGTGATATTATAGTGGTGTAAAGAAATAAAAGGAAAATATAAGAGGAGGTAAAAAATGAAGAACGTAGTTAGAGAAGACGCTAATGAAGTTTTAGAAGCTTTAATTGACCAAAAAGGGCTCAAAAAGGGCTTTATCGCCAAAAAGCTTGGAATGTCCCCACAAAATTTAACGAACACTATTCATAGAGGAAGAGTAAAGGCCGACCTTGTTTTTAAAGTATCAAAGGTTTTAGACGTAAATCCAAGTATCTTTTTGAATGAACCATACTCGGATTTCTTGAAGAAATAGGAGGGAAAAAATGAAGAAGTTTAATGACTTTTTTAATGATCTGTTTGATTTTGAACATTGGCTAAAGCCGTGGCAGTCAATTGCAATCATAACAGTATACGTTCTACTTTTTATAGGTTCAATCATTTGTTTATGTGTTTTGGATAAATAGGGGAAAAAGAAAATGAAGAAGAAAGTAAGCTTAAACAGGCTTAAATTGATTCAAGCAGGCAATACAGTGTATACGACATGTCAAAGATTCGACAAAGGCTTAAAAAGATTTGGCTTTGTTGAAAAAGTTAAAAACGCAAGAGAAGCCTTTCAATTGCCAAAGAGAATGAACTAAGGCTGATTAAAAAAGAGAGGAACATATAGATGATTGAGTTTGATGATAGAGATTTACGTGATTTACAGGATGTTGATGGCATTCTTTTACAAGACGTGCATGGTCAGCGTGTAGCAATTGGTGCTGGGTTTGACTATGAAAACGTCTTTTACTTTATGCATGACTATTTCAAAGAATATGGTGAAGAAGACTTTGCCCAACAACTTGGCTATGAAGATGATATAGACATGTACAAGTCATGGTTTTCTGGTATTCCAGTTCATGAAGACAATATTATGGATATGGTGTATGAATCCTTTACTGGGATTGACGCAGATTCACTTCCAGACAATTATGACCATGAAGAAGAGGATTACTTGGAAGCAGAGGATCACAAATTAGACCAAGAGCGTGGTAAGTAGGCTCAGTTATGCAGTTAGATCCAAGCAAAACACTTGAAGACAACTACCAAGACTAGCTGCAAAGGATCAATGAAGAGACTGATTTCTTTGTTGGTGCTTGGACTAATGCAGCTAAAAATGAGTTTCCAACTCCTGATAACGTGGGAGAAACAGTGAATAACCTATCACGGACAATCTTTCAAGACACGAGAAGACAGATAAGCGACAAGGCACAAAAACAGAAGTGGAGATAACTAAAATGATAGAAGAAGAAAAAGAAATAAAGATTCCTATTTTAACTCAAATTCAGAATGAGCTTAAAGCGCCAAAAAATCAGTATAATAGCTTTGGAAATTACAAGTACAGAAATGCAGAGGACATTGAGTCAGCATTGAAACCACTGCTTGCTAAGTATGGTGCACAACTGACATTTGATGAGGACTATAGAGAAGTAGGTGGAAGAGTTTATGCTGTTGAGATAGCCCACTATAAAGATTCAGAACAACAAATTACTGTTAAAGGTTGGGCTAGAGAGGCTGAAAGCAAAAAAGGAATGGACGACAGCCAAGTTAGCGGGGCAACAAGCTCATACGCCACAAAATATGCACTTGGTAGGCTATTTCTGATTGACGACACTAAAGATGCTGACAGCCAAAAGCCAACTAATGCTGTCACAAGACAACCAGACCAGAATAAGCCTAGAGAGACATTAGGCCAACGAATAGTCAAGGCTAAGCAATTTGAAATTCAGTATGGTGGCAGAAAAGAAAAGTTAGTTGATGTATGTCGCTGGGAAGCTAATGGTGATGATCAAGCTAAAGCATTCTTAGATAACTGGCGGACTAAATCCAAAGGTAATGAAGCAGCATACAAGTTTATTAGAAATCAGTGTATTGGAAAAGAGAGTGCTTAACGATGGCATCAAATTCAAGTCCTTTATTAATTAATGAAAGCCCACTTCAAGTTTTGCCATCATTAGCGGTAGCACTTGGCAATGTTAATGAGGCAATCATTCTTCAACAAATCCAGTGCTTGCTAAAAGAGCCAAAAAGCGGGCGAGTTGATAAAAACGGGCAAAAATATATTAGAAGAACCTTTGAAGAATGGCACGGTCAATTCCCGTGGCTTTCTGTTAGATCAATTAAAGAACAATTTAAGTCTCTTAAAGACAAAGGAATTGTAATAGCAAAAAATTTCAGTGAAGGTGGCTTTAGTCGCACTCTATGGTACAGCATTAACTACGACAAATTTGACGAATTTATGCAGAAGAATAGTCAGACAAAGCGCTTAAATGAATTTACTTCACACTGAAAGAAGAGAATAGTATAGTATAAATAGTCAGATAGGGTAAATGGAGGTAAACGAGTATGAAAGCTAGTTGGTTATATTCCAAAAGTCCGTTAGTGGTAGATAAAGACTTAGCTACAATTATTGGGCTTAATGAAGCAATCATATTGCAACAAATTAATTACTGGTTGCACGTCCGTGGAGGAAAAGATGTTGACAGTAGGCACTGGATTAAGCACACTATTTCAGAATTCTTAGAAAAGGATTTTCCCTTTTGGAGTAGAAGCACTGTTAAGCGGGCTATAGTTAACTGTAAAAAAAAGGGATTTCTGTTAGAGAGAAACCTAAATACAGCAGGATTTGATAAATCTAAATGGTATTCCATTGATGAAGACAAACTAAACGAGGTGATGAGCCATGCATTGGTTCAAAATGAACCAACGAGTGGTTCAAAATGGACCAATGGAAAGGTTCAAAATGAACCAACCTATACCAGAGAATACACAAAGAATACAACAGAGATTACAACAAATAATAATAAGAGTTCATCTAAAGATGAACACATCCCTTATTCAGATATTATTGATTATCTAAATCAACAAACAGGACAAGCATTAAGACCCACTACTAAAGCCTATAGAAAACTAATTAGAGCAAGGTGGGGTGAAGGATATAAACTTAAAGACTTTAAGACTGTCATAGACAACAAGAAGAAAGAGTGGCAAGGAACAAAATTTTGGAATTTCATGACACCTAAAACCCTATTCACTTCGGGACACTTTAACACATATCTAAATGCTAATAAGCTTGAAGCAAATAGTAATCGTGGCGGTGGCTTCAACATTGATGAAGAGGCACAGAAAAAGTTCTTTGATCAAATTGACGGTAACGACCTACCATTTTAAAGAGGTGATGTAATTGCCAAAAGCAAAGCCAATTATGGATTATATGCGGATACGTACCAAAAAAATGGGTGGCTTTTGCCCCACACACACTGATACAGAACTGATTACTGATATTTATAATCATGCTAAGCCATTCTGTCCGAAGTGTGCAGCAGAAAACATAGAAAAAGAGAAAACATCATTTGATAGAAAAATAACTAGAGAAACGATTACTAGATACATGTATCGTTATTCACTACTGGACAACAAATCAGAGTTGCAAAGCTCATTTGATGATTTTAGAGCGGAAAAAGGTACTAAAGAGTATGAAGTTAAGCAAAAAGCTAGACTACTTGCAGGTGCTTATTTAAAAAGCACGGATAAAACAGGCGAGAAGCGTAAAAAGTTCAATACCATTTTCTTTGGAAACCCTGGAACTGGTAAAACCCACCTAGCTATGTCGATGTTAAAGGGAGTTAATGGCTACGCTAAGCCAGCAAAGAGATGTTTGTTTATTAACGTTAACACTCTAATGGATAGAATATTTAGCTCATTTAATGACCCAACAGAGATGTGGACTAAAGAGTATTCAATTAAATTGATCAGCCAAGCTGATTTGATTGTTTTAGATGACTTAGGCACCGAAAGCTCTATGACTGACAGGGAACAAGCTTCCGAGTTTGTGCAAAAGCTACTATATAGAATTAGCAATAGACCAACGGAATTAATCATCACAACCAACCTATCACAACAGCAGTTTAAACGAACGTATAACATGAAGATTATAAGCAGGCTATTCGCTAATACAAGGAACTCAATCATAGATTTTTCAGGAATTAAGGATAAAAGGTACTAATTATGACAAGAGAAGAACAAGACTACGAGCATTTATCAAAAATTTTGGATTCATATGTGATTTGTAATGATGAGGCTAGACATGAATATGTGCGTACGGAGCTACTACAAGTCGCCAGACTGCGCAATGTGTCGCTAGAGGTAGTAGTGCAAGAGGTAGCAAATGCAGTCAGTAGAGAGGCTGATAATCTCAAAAGCAACAGTTTTTTGCATCAGCATATGGTTACAGTCGAAAGAACACTGATTGAGCTACTACACCCAAAGCCATGCAAGCAATACTAAAAAAGCAACAGTGAAAAATAAATATGCCAAAGCGCCAGTGATTAATTTTACTGGTGTTTTTTGTGGTTTTAAGAGGCTTAGAGTGGTTTTATGGACTAATAGGTATAGACATAGCTAAGAAACATAAAAGCTATTGTAAGGTTTAATAAGAGCAAAATACAATGGCACTCACTCTTTGAAGAAGGGCAAGATTTTATGAGCGTAACTACAGTTACGGACATGCCAAATGGCGGTACTAAGCCAATTAAAGACTATTTATTAACCATCGACATGGCCAAAGAGCTTTGCATGAGGTCCAAAACAGGAAAGGCAAAGAAAGCATGTTGATGAAATACAGATCGGCTCTATAATTTTTCCTGTTGATGACTTATCTGTATGATAAGCTGTTAACAGG
>NZ_CALNCS010000161.1 GCF_937875145.1 Alkalibaculum bacchi
GGAAATCCGTACATGATCTTTGTAGTACTGTTTATGAAAAGTCCCTTCTAGAAGGCTGGATTCTCGATTCCATGAAATAATTTCACTCATGGTGTTTTTATACGACTTGCCCCTAGCCAAGACGTATACTGCTTCTAATAAACTTGTCTTTCCCTGAGCATTGTCTCCTATTATAATATTAATATTCGAGCTTAATTCAGTACTTAAGGCATTATAGTTTCTAAAATTACTTAGCTTTATATTAGATAAATACATTTTTTCCCCTTTTGCCCAGTCTAGCATCCTTCATAAACTTAACAGCCTTTTAGTTAATGCTCTTCGCCAATGACTTTTAAAGATTCAAAACCCTCTATTTCTACTACATCGCCTGGTCGAATCTTTTTTCCTCGCTGGATACACACTTCATCATTTACTTTAACAGCTCCATCAAGAACAATATGTTTAGCAACTGCTCCATTTTCTACAATGCCTGCAAACTTTAAAAGCTGATCTAATTTAATGAATTCCGTTTTTATCTCTATTATTTCCATATGAACACTCCTTTCATTTACTGCCCTAGCTGTAATCAGGCAAACCCACTAGTAGGTTTGCCTGATTACACAGTAGATACCTTTTGGCATCTTAATGTTCCATATATCGTACAGGTAAAATTAAATACGTATAGTTATCTCCAGTAATTGGTCTCAATACGCATGGGCTTACAGGTGTAGTAAATTCTAAATATACTTCCTCATCACTTATAACTTTAAGTACATCTATGAGATAAGTAGAATTAAACGCAATTTTTAAGGGGTCCCCTTCCATCTCTACCTCTACTTGTTCACATACCGTTCCTATTTCTGAATTAGACCGAATTTCAAGAGTATCATTAGAAAAATTCAACTTAATCAGATTACTTTCCCCACTGCCGACCATTAAAGAAGCTCTTTCCGAACTAGCCAGTAAGTCTCGAACATCTACCTTAACTTTAGTCGTATAGTTTTGAGGTATGATTTGATTGTAGTTTATAAATTCTCCCTCTAAGAGCCTTGATACGATTGAAGTCCCTCCTAATCTGAAGAGAATCTGGTTTTTGGAATACGACATATATATATTATCCTCACTGCTTAAAGAAGTAATTCTATAAAGTTCTGATAATGTCCTCTCAGGCACAACCTCTTTTAAACTAATGGGATTATCTATAAAACCTTGCCTTACTGCCAAACGATAGCCATCTAAAGCTACAAATTTTAGTATTCCATTTTGTAACTCAAGAAGTTCACCTGTCAATATAGGAATATTTTCATTTTTAGCTACAGAGAAAATAGTCTCTCGAATCATTCCCTTAAATAGTTCTTTTGGAACAGATATTTCTTGTGCAGAGTCTACTTCAGGCAGTTGAGGAAAATCATCTCCACTTTGACCTTGTATATTAAATTCAGAGTTCGAGCACTTAATATTGAGAACGTGATTTTCTTTTAGCTCTATTATAACGTCGTCATCAGGTAATTTTCTTACGATTTCTGAAATCAATTTTGCAGATATAACTACACTACCGCTGCTAATAATCTGTCCAGGTAATACGGTCTTAATACCAATTTCTAAATCCGTTCCCATTAAATAGATTGTATTGTCCACAATTCGAAATAAGATTCCTTCAAGAATAGGCATAGTTGTTTTATTCGATACTGCTTTTTGAACAATATTAACAGCATGATGTAGTGAATCTTTACTCGTAATAAAATTCATAAGTAGAGCCTCCGTATAATTAATTATTTATTTAAATTATTTTAGTAATAATAGTAGTAGGGGGTGTGAATTTGTTGATAAGTTAAAGTAGTCCTTTAAGTCTAAAATTATCCACGTTTA
This sequence comes from Alkalibaculum bacchi, assembly GCF_937875145.1. GTDB lineage: Bacteria > Bacillota > Clostridia > Eubacteriales > Alkalibacteraceae > Alkalibaculum > Alkalibaculum bacchi_A. Next base: position 1,849 of record NZ_CALNCS010000161.1, read on the forward strand.
TAACTTGTTGATAAAAGTTGAAATTAAAGAAAAGTTATTAAGATTTGTCCACAAGCGACTTAATGTTCACATATCTTATTTTAAGAGCATAATTTTGCTCTACATTGATAAAATATTAAGTATTGCCTTGTATTTCTTTCGTTATTCTTTGGATAAGGTTTCTAAAATCAAAGTTTGACTCGATTTCCTTGGCGATTTTATCATAAGCATGAATGACTGTAGAGTGATCCCTACCACCAAATTCCTCTCCAATTTTAGGTAAAGATAAATCCGTTAGTTCCCTAGATAAGTACATAGCTACTTGTCTAGGATAAGCAATAGCCCTTGTCCTCTTCTTTAAGTTAAAGTCCTCTACTTCAATGTTAAAGTATTTTGCAGTAATCTCTTTAATTAAATCGACAGTGATAATTTCTGGTTTGTTATTCGAGATGATGTCTTTTAAGGCTTCGTTCGCTACATCAACAGAGATCTTTTGATTTGTCAATTTCGAGAATGCATTTACTCTTATTAAAGCACCTTCTAGTTCACGAATATTAGACTGTATTTTACTAGCGATAAAGTTTAGTACATCGTTTGGAATATCCATCTCTTCTGTAGTAGCCTTTTTTTTCATGATGGCAATTCTTGTCTCTAGGTTTGGTGCTTGAATATCTGTAATGAGCCCCCATTCAAATCGAGAGCGAAGTCGATCTTCTAGGGTAGGTATTTCCTTTGGGGGCCTATCGCTAGAGATGACGATTTGTTTATTTGCCTCATGTAAAGCGTTAAAAGTATGAAAAAACTCCTCTTGAGTTCCTTCCTTACCGGTTAAAAATTGAATATCATCAATCAACAACACGTCTACATTTCTGTATTTATTTCGAAAAGATACATTTGTTCTGTTTTGAATCGAATCAATAAATTCGTTGGTAAAGGTCTCGCAAGAGACATATACTACCTTTTTATTAGACGATTGCTCTAGGGTGTAGTGACCGATTGAGTGCATTAAATGGGTCTTACCTAAACCTACTCCACCATAAATGAAGAGAGGATTGTACCTTTGAGCTGGAGCTTCTGCAACAGCAACGGAAGCTGCATGAGCAAAGCGATTGCTGTCTCCAATGACAAAAGTATCAAAGGTATATTTAGGGTTTAAATTCGTATTATCTGAGTAGCTTTGTTTATCTTGCTTAGTCTTTGAAATAGGCTGTTGAGTGTTATCTACAATAGGAGTAGAAGACGGTATTGTGAACTCGACAACAAGATTCTCACCTGTAACGTGTTTTAGTGAATTGACAATTAAGATGGAATATCTAGCTTCTAAAATACCTTTTGTAAAATCATTTTCTACGCCCAGGACAACTACATTATTAGAGTAAGAAATAGGTTCTATTCTTTTTATCCAAGTTTCGAAACTCACCTGGGTAATTTCTTCTTTAATAATTTTTAGAGTATCATTCCATAATTTGTCGAGATTTTTATCCATACGATTCCTCCTGAAGCTGCTTCTTGTTAATATCTATGTAGATAAATAAATGTGTTTTTGAAAAGAATTCAATTATAAACACCTGTTGACAAAAAGATATTCACAGGGCATAAAATGTAAAAAAGGGAGACTTCCCTTTCAAAACACATGAACATATCCACAAGTTATCAAGAATTTGTGGATATGTTTATAATATTTACATAAGTTATCAACATCTGTTTATATATAATAACAGAAAAAAATAATGGAATCAACGATTATGTGCATAAGGTGGACAATTATTCTCATTTTTTTCTGGAAAACCCATAATGCTTTCGTTTTCATTGGAAATATTATATAATATGGGTAAATAAAGGAGACATTGTAGAAAGTATAACAAGCAGTTGTAAATAGTATAAAAAATAACAAAGTATGAAATATTAAGGAGGTTTTATTATGAAAGGTTCTGGAAAAATACTTGTTATAATAGGTATTTTACTAGTAGCTTTAGTATTAGGCGGTATTGGAAGTTACAATAGTTTGGTAAACCAAAGAGAAACTGTGAATAATACATTAAGTCAAATTGATACGCAATTGCAGAGGAGAAATGATTTAATACCAAATTTAGTAGCTACTGTACAGAACTACGCACAACATGAAGAAGAGGTATTCACAGCAGTTGCCGATGCGAGAGCCCAATTAGCAGGGGCTACTACTATAGAGGAACAGGCTGAGGGGGATGCAGCATTGTCTGGTGCATTATCTCGATTGCTAGCCATTTCTGAAAATTATCCCGAGCTTAAGGCCAATACCAATTTTCTCAATTTGCAAGACGAATTAGCAGGAACAGAAAATAGAATTGCCAATAGTAGAAGAGATTATAATCAAGTTGCTCAGAGCTACAATACTAAGGTAAAGCGCTTTCCAACAGTGATTTTTGCGAATATTCTTGGATTTGATAGTGTGGATTATTTCCAAGCAGATGAAGGGGCTACAGAAAATCCTGATGTAGGAGAGTTATTTGGTGAATGATCATAGGAGATTTCGTAAGACCTTAGGGTTCCTCTTTCTTATAATAATTGTTTTTATGTCTTCAGGAGTAGCGGCAAGTGAAATTCCTTTACCTACTCCTGCTTTCTATGTAAATGATTATGCCAATGTTATTGATAGTCAAACAGAAGAGGAAATCATCCAAATTGGAACCGCACTAGAAAATAAGACAAAAGCTCAAGTTGTAGTGGTTACAGTAGAAGGAATTGGAGAAGTTCCCCTAGAAGAGTACACCATTGACTTGTTTCGAAAATGGGAAATTGGAGATTCTGAGGAAGACAATGGAGTATTGTTATTTCTAGATGCAGAAGGCAGATGGTCTCGAATTGAAGTTGGATACGGCTTAGAAGGCACTTTAACAGATGGAAAAACAGGTAGAATTCAAGATGATTATATGCTTCCTTACTATTCTGAAGGTAATTATAGCGAGGGAATACTACAAGGTTTTTATGTTGTCGTAAATGAAATCTACAAAGAATATGGTTATGAAGAAAATTATATCGGAGATGGAATTGTAGTAGAAGATCAGAATCAAAATGAAGGACCTTCTCCTCTAGCGGTTATTGTAGCACTTATCTTTATCGTTCCTTTGATCATTTTAGATTTTAAGTTTACAGGAGGAGTAATTACCTATACTGTCCTTAGATCGATTGGTAGAGGCGGTTCACGTGGTGGAGGAAGAGGCGGAGGCCGATCTGGTGGAGGAGGTAGTGCTGGAGGCGGTGGAAGTTCTAGAGGATTTTAAGCAAAGGAAAGCGTTTTTTAGCACTTTCCTTTGCTAGTTACTAGCATTATGGTAGTCCTTTTAGGTCTTTTGGTGAAAAAAGAAAGTTTAACTACTTAAAAGGTTTTACATAGAACATATAATGTAAAACTTAGAATTAAAGTGTAGATAGCTTAAAAAATATATAGGTGAAAATATGAATACATTAAAAATAAACGCAGTGTATAGACATTTCAAGGGAAAGGACTACTTACTTCTTTATATTGCTCAACACTCTGAAACTATGGACGATATGGTTGTGTATCAAGCTCTTTATGGTGAGCGGGGTATATGGGTCAGACCTTTGAGCATGTGGACGGAAAAAGTGGAGTACCAAGGAGAAATCGTAGAAAGATTTAGATTAGTAGAGGATAGAAACAATGGATAATTCATTAGAAGTAGACCTCCATGGAATGACTGTAATGGAGGCTAGAAGTTTCTTACAAAAAGTTTTTAAAAATTTAAGTATAAATATAACAGAAGTAGTCGTAATACACGGAAACAATAGAGGCGATAAATTAGCCAATATGGTCCGAAAAGATTTTAAGCACAAGAGGATTGATCGGAAAATTTTATCCTTAAACGGTGGGATTACCATACTTAGGTTAAAAATGGACTGTTAGCTAGATTTTTAGTTGGAATGTTGGAAAATTTAATGAGTGAAAGCCAATAAAAAGAAATATTACTAGCATATAAATGCAATTGCAGATTTCCCGTCCAACCGACCAATCGTCCAACGAACCAACCAAAAAGCTCCAGTTGTTTGGCATTGTTAAATATTACAAATCTCTAAGTTCCTTATCAATCTTATCAATTAAGCTTTGTGGTGCTTTTTCTGGGCCAGCTTTTTTTGCTATTTGTTCTAATGTTAAACCCATAGCCAGCTTTAACATAGGGTGCTTTAGTTCTTCACTGAAATATTTTTCTAACACTCTTCTTCCATTTGGATCTTTAAATACATCTTTTAATTTTGATTTTATACTTAAAGACATCTCAATCACCTCAAAGATACTTATGAGGGTTTTTTATCTTTTATGTTGAAATCTATAAAAATAGATTATATACTTGTCTACATTGTGCCGATTTTAGGTGTTTGTATGCTAATTATAATGAAAAAGCAAATATCAATTGCGCAGATGTTATAATAAGATAAAACGATGTACGTGTTATAATAACGAGCAGTTTTTGTTAATATAAAGGGGTTTTGTAATGAAAGTAATTATCGCAGAAAAGCCATCTGTAGCGAAGAATATCGCTGATGCAGTTCATTCTAATAAGAGGAAGAATGGGTATTTTGAAGGCAATGATTATTTAGTTACCTGGGCTTTTGGTCATCTCCTAGAATTATTAGATGCAAAAGATTATGATTCAAAGATGTCTAGCTGGCGAATGGAGAACTACCCTTTTATCCCACAAAGCTTTGAATACAAAGTCAAATCAAATAGTAAAAATCGTGCTATTGTGGATGAAGGTGCTTTTAAGCAAATTGAGCTCATTAAGGAACTCATTAATAAAGAAGGTGTAAATGGAGTAATATCAGCTTGTGACTACGATCGTGAAGGGCAGATTATTGGAGATATTATTTTAGAATACTTACACGTAAATAAAAGCGTAGAGAGGCTCTTGTTAAATGAATGGACGCCAACAGAAGTAAAAGCAGGGCTTGAAAAATTAAAGCCTAATAGTACAATGGAGCCCCTGAGAGATGCAGGGATTAGCAGGCAGTGGGCTGATTGGGTTATTGGGATTAATCTAACCAGCGTTGCAACATTAAAATATCAGAGAGGGTCAGGGAGACCTTTAAATATTGGTCGAGTGCTCTTGCCAACTCTTAAAATCATATACGATAGAGATATGGAAATCGAACAGTTTAAACCAGAGGCCTTTTATAAATTGATGGCAGATTTCAAGACAAAAAGTGGAGAAGTATATGAGGGAATCTATACCTTAGAGAATAAGGATAAATTCCCAGAAAAAGCCTTACTTCAAGTAGTTCAAAAGGCAATTAAAGATCAAGATGGCATTATAATAGACAAGCAAGTAGAAAAAAAGAAGGAATATCCACCTAGCTTATTTAATCTATCAAATCTGCAAGGTCATGTGACAAGCAAATATAAAGGTTGGACTTCAGATAAAGTATTGAAGATAGCTCAGAGTTTATATGAGAAGAAATTCATAACTTATCCTAGAACAGCCAGTATGGCCCTAGAGGAATCACTAACATCAAAAGCTCAAAAAGTATTAAATACAGTTAAAAAAGGCTTAGCCTATGAAGATGAGATTATATTTTCAATCAACAAGAGAGTCTTTGATAATAGCAAAGTAGAAAGCCATAGCGCTATTATACCAACTTATTTGCTGCCAAAAGGCTTAGATGGCGATGAAAAAATTGTATATGAAGCTGTAAAAAATCGTTTTATTATGCAGTTTATGCCTATAGCAGAACATGAAGAGGCTACTCTTGTCACTAAGGTAGATGTAGAAGAAGCAAAGGGTACATTCATCTCAAAAGGTCGAATTCAGCTTACAAAGGGTTGGAAAAAGGTAGAGGATATCCAGTCAAAGGACAAGACTTTACCAATGGCGGTAAAAGGCGACATCGTTCATACGATGAAAACAAAGATACAAGAGAAAAAAACCCTACCTCCAAAAAAACATACAGAAAAGACTCTTCTAAGAGTAATGGAGACTTGTGGAAAAAAATATAAGGATGGAGAACAGGATTCAGAAGAGGTACAAGCCATATTAAGCGGTTTTAGTATTGGAACGCCAGCAACTCGGGCAGAAACCATAAAAAAATTAGAGACGGTTGGATATATTGAGAGAAGTGGAAAAAATCTCACAGTAACAGATATGGGAAAAAGATTAGTAGAGATGTTTCCTGTTAAGGAATTACTCGATTTAGAGTATACAGGTAGATTGGAAAAATCATTATCTGAAATTGAAAAAGGGCAATTAAAAAAACAAGAATTTTTAAATGAAATCTTTATGTTTACTACATCAGCTGTAGATGTAATAAAAAAAGATGAATTTCACATTATTAATGAAATCAAGCCAAAGGATGAAAAAAAACACGAAAGTTTAGGAAAGTGCCCTCTATGTAAAAGCGATGTAATTGAAGGAACGAAAGGCTATGGATGTAGTAATTGGAAAGCAGGTTGTAAATTCGTAGTTTGGAAAAACGATAAATTTTTAGAGGCTCTAAAAGTAAGACCTACAAAAGAAGTTGTCATAAAACTATTAGAAGAAGGAAAAGTCTACGGCAATCACTTTATAAGCAAAAAAGGAAAACGCTTTACAGCTTATCTATATTATGAGAAAAATAAAGAAAATGATTACTTTAGTTGGAGAATGGAGTTTCCGAAGTAAGGTGGTAAGGTGGTAAGCTTCAAGGTGGTAAGCAAAACCCCTAAGCGACTAATGGTGGCTACTATGCTTTTACTTACCACCTTACTACCTTATCACCTTACCACCTGCATTTTTAGAAAGGCGTTGATTAAATGAGTATACTTACGGCAGATAATTTATCGAAAAGTTATGGTGAAAAGGTGCTTTTTAAAAATATATCTTTTAGTATTGTAGATGAAAAGATTGGTCTTATTGGAATCAATGGTACTGGGAAATCTACTCTTTTAAAGATTATAGCGGGTATGGAACCTAGTGAAAGTGGGAATATTCAGATGACTAGCGGTATGAAAATTGAATATTTACCTCAAGATCCTGAATTTGATGAGGATTCCAGTATACTTGAACAAGTTTTTAAGGGTGATTCTAAAGTATTGAGATTAATCAGAGATTATCAAAACGCTCTAGAGGAGATAAGCAAAGAGCCTGAAAACGAAAAAATCCAAAGAAGGCTTTCTCAGCTTAGTAATGAAATGGATTCAAATGATGCTTGGGGTATGGAAAATCAGATTAAAACTATTTTAACAAGATTGGGGATTCAGGATTATAGCAGGAAAATTAGTACCTTATCTGGCGGTCAAAAAAAGAGGGTAGCTTTAGCTAGTGCACTAGTGACTCCTTGTGATTTGCTCATACTAGACGAACCTACTAACCACTTAGATAATAAGATGATTGATTGGTTAGAAGGGCATATAAAGAGTAGGACTGGTTCTTTACTTATGATCACTCATGATCGGTATTTCTTAGACCGAGTCGTAACAAAGATTATGGAATTAGATAAGGGTCATCTATATATCTACGAAGGAAATTACACTCATCATATTGAGAAAAAGCTTGAAAGACAAGAGTTGGCAAGTTCTATGGAGCGAAAGAGGCAAAACCTTTATCGTCAAGAACTAGCCTGGATCAAGAGAGGTGCTAGAGCTCGAACTACAAAGCAAAAGGCTAGAATCCAACGTTTCGAAGCTATAAAAGACGCAAAAGTGGATATAGAAGAAACCCAAATAGAGATCAGCAGCGTTCATTCTAGATTAGGTCAAAAGATTATTGAAATTGAGGATTTACACAAAAGCTTTGGAAACAAACATATTGTGGATGAATTTTCTTATACCTTTCAAAAAGATGACCGAATAGGCGTCATCGGTGACAATGGAGCAGGTAAAACAACTCTATTAAATCTTATTATAGGAAAATTGAGTCCAGATCACGGGGCAGTCACCTTAGGAGAAACGGTCAAATTAGCTTACTTTTCTCAGCAAATAGAAGAAATGGATGAATCCCTTCGAGCAATTGAGTATATAAAGAAAACAGCAGAATTTGTGACTACTTCTGATGGCAATAAAATAAGTGCTTCTCAAATGATGGAAAAATTTCTTTTTCCTTCAGACTTGCAGTGGACGCCAATTTATAAGCTTTCAGGTGGAGAAAAGCGTAGGCTATACCTTATGAAAATTCTTATAGACTCGCCTAATATATTAGTACTAGACGAGCCTACAAACGATATTGACATCGATACTTTAAATGTATTAGAAGGGTATATTGACGATTTTAGGGGTCCTGTTATAACCGTATCTCATGACCGATACTTTTTAGACCGAATTTGTAATAAGATCTTTCATTTAGATGGAAAGGGAAAAATCACACAATATACTGGAAATTATTTTGATTATATAGAAGAAACCCGTAGTAATTGGAATAGTAATTCTTCTATAGAAGCTACTGTAGAATCTTCTATAGAAGAAAAAAGCAAAGCTCCTATTTTAGAATCAAGGAACGAAAAAACCAAAACAAAATTATCTTACAATGAAAAAAGAGAATACGAAAGTATAGATGGCGAAATTGAATTGCTAGAAGAAAAGCTTGACCATATTTCTACAGAAATATCTTTATATTCCAGTGAATTTGAAAAACTTCAAGTATTAATGGAAGAAAAGGACAAAATAGAAGAAGAACTACTGTATAAAATGGAAAGACAAGAATACCTTAATCATTTAGTAGAGGCATTTGAGAAGTAGTATGGTACTTGCGAATTTTCTTGACAAGCCCTATCTTTGAATATATAATTTTAGGGTGAAACGTTAAATAGAAAAATATGAAATATATTTATTAATAAATGTATTGCCAGTGGGAGGTGTTCCAGATGAAACAGACTTATCAACCAAAGAAAAGAAAAAGATCTAGAGTTCATGGTTTTAGAAAGAGAATGGCTAGTAGTACAGGTCAAAATGTTCTTAACAACAGACGAAGAAAAGGAAGAAAGCGATTATCAGCTTAAGGCCGCATATTGTGGCCTTTTTATCAACCTATAAAAGTAGGCGAACAAATGGGAAAGATTGAATCTTTTAGCAACAGAACATTTCAAAAAGTCTATAAGAAGGGTAAATCCTATGGCAATAAGTTGCTTGTCATGTACTATGTAGAAAATGATTTACACTACAACAGACTAGGCATTACAGTAAGTAAGAAAAATGGCAATAGTGTAGTTCGACACCGAATAAAAAGGCTGATTAAAGAGAGTTACAGAATAAACGCCAAAAAATTTATAAGCGGATATGATATAATCTTTATTGCAAGGGTAGGCATAGAGTCTAGCTCTTTTTCTCAAGTAGAGAGTGCAGTAAAGCATCTGATGAAGAAAAATAATCTAGTGAAAAAGTGATCAAATGATTAAAAAAATTTTCTTACTTGGTATAAGATTCTATCAAAAGTTTATTTCACCTTTACTGCCAGGCAGGTGTAGGTTTTATCCTACATGTTCCCAGTATTGTTACGAAGCTTTTGAGAAATATGGTGCAGTAAAAGGTTTTTTCCTGTCCATAAACAGGTTGAGAAAATGTCATCCTTTTCATCCAGGAGGGTATGACCCATTATTGTGAAAAGGTAATTTAGGGAGGAATATATGACCATATTATACGAGTTGTTTGGTAGTATGCTATATTATATATATAACTTTGTAGGAGATTATGGTATAGCAATTATTCTGTTTTCTCTTATTGCAAAATTAATATTATTGCCTATTAATATCAAACAAACAAAGTCTATGCATGAAACAACTAGGATTCAACCTGAAATACAAAAGATACAAAAAAAATATAAAGACAATCCAGAAAAGCTTAACGAAGAAACGATGAAATTGTATAAAGAACACAGTATTAATCCTGTGGGTGGATGCTTACCTCTTCTTATTCAAATGCCTATCATAATCGGTTTGTATAGAGTATTACAACAACCTCAAATATATGTATTTGGCTCTCAAGAAGTATATGATGCTATTGACAAAGCTTTTTTGTGGTTACCTAGTTTAGGACAACCGGATCCACTCCACATACTTCCAATTCTTGCAGCAGTAACTACCTACCTGTATATGAGTACTTCTCAAACTCCAGGTGGTAATGAACAAGCTCAACAAATGAACCAGTCCATGAAAATTATGTCACCACTTTTAATTGGCTTTATGGCGTGGACATTTCCATCTGGTTTAGCATTGTACTGGGTTATTCAAAATATATTCACCTTTGTACAACAAATTTTTATGAGATCACTTTTTACCCAAGAGGGAGGTAAATAGCTTATGAAAGCTGTAGTTGCAACTGGAAAGACAGTAGAAGAGGCTATTGAGACGGCAGTTAAAGAATTAAATACAACTAAAGATAAAGTTGAAACAAAAGTTTTAGAACTTCCTAGCAGTGGATTTATGAGCTTATTTCGAAGTAAGCTTGCAAAAGTAGAAGTAACTTTACAGCTTGATTTGTGTGATATTGCCGCAGATTTCTTAAAGGAAGTTTGCCATGCTATGAATATTGATGCTCATATTGACGCAAAATTAGAAGATAATATCTTATTTATTGAGTTGAAAGGCGAGAGTATGGGCGTCTTAATCGGTCGAAGAGGACAAACCTTAGATTCTCTACAGTATTTGACTAGTTTAGTGGTTAATAAGGAATCTGAACAGTATATTAGAGTGAACTTAGATACTGAGAATTATCGCAAAAAGAGAGAAGTCACACTAATAGAATTAGCAGGAAAGCTGGCACACAAAGTAGAAAAAACTCGTAGAAAAATCGAATTAGAACCTATGAACCCTTATGAGAGGCGAATCATTCATTCGACTCTTCAGAAAAACAAGAATGTACATACGTACAGTCAAGGGGAAGAGCCCTTTAGGAAAGTTGTCATAGATGTAAAAAAGACCAGTTAAAGCTGGTCTTTTTCCGTGAACTAACGAGCCGAGCAAAACCAATAAGAAAGCGCCTCGGCGCTTTAGTCAGCAACCCTGATAGGGGTAATACCATTCAATTTATCTCGCCTTTCGGGCATAATAAATTAGGTATTACTATTAAGTAACCAGCTATCAGTCACCAGCATCTTGGATCTAGGATTGGCAGGTCAAGATTTTTCGCTGCGCTCAGGATGACTTAAGTAATAGTTGGATTAAAAAGAAGCACTTTTTTATCAAATAAAATAAAGATTAAATGTTAAACTAAATAAATAAGTATATAAGTACGAGGTGACAAAATTTGAATAGTTATGTTACAGATACAGTTGCTGCTATTTCAACACCTGTAGGTTTTTCTGGCATAGGAATTGTCCGAATGACAGGAAGCCAGGCTTTTCATATAATAAATAAGGTATTTAAGCCAAAGGGAAAAAGTTTTGAAGAATACGACGATAAAAAAATTATTTACGGTCATATTATAGATCCAAAAGATGAAAGAATAGTTGATGAGGTTCTTGTATCTAAAATGATTGGTCCAAATACTTACACAAGAGAAGATATTGTAGAAATCAATTGCCATGGAGGAATTGTACCCGTTCGAAACATCTTAAATTTGCTCGTAGAAAATGGCGCAAATATAGCTGGCCCTGGAGAGTTTACAAAGAGAGCATTTATGAATGGACGTATTGACTTAACCCAAGCAGAAGCGATTATCGATATTATTAACGCAAAGACCAATAAGAGTTTAGATATTTCTATGAAACAATTAGAAGGAAGTTTATCAAAAAAAATAAGTGAGATAAGACAATTGCTCATTAAAATGTTAGCTCACTTAGAGGCTACTATAGATTATCCAGAGTATGATATAGAGGATATGTCCTATGACGAGATATTACAGAACACAAGAGAAGCTCATGACATGGTTCAAAACTTACTTTATCATTCTCAAAATGGACGGTTGATACGAGAAGGTGTAAATACTGCCATAATCGGGAAACCTAATGTAGGAAAATCTTCCTTACTCAATTCTTTACTAGGGGAAAAGAGGGCTATTGTAACGGAGATTCCAGGTACTACTAGGGACACTATCGAAGAATATATTACTATTGAAGGAATTCCCTTTAAGATTATAGATACAGCAGGTGTAAGAGAGACAGAAAATATCATTGAAAAAATAGGCATTGAGAAGTCCGTTGAAATATTAGAAAAAAGCGATTTAGTATTACTTATACTTGATGGAAGCCAGCCTTTAGATGAAGAAGATTTCGAATTATTAAAATTAATTCAAGCTCGAAATTCTCTGCTGATACTAAATAAGCTAGACAAAGAAACGATAATAAAGCCTGAAGACCTTTTAAAATATGAAAAAGAAATTGTTCAAATTTCAGCTGTAGAGGAAATTGGATTAGAGGAACTAAAGAAAAAGATGTTAGATAAAGTTAGCGCTGAAGGATTTGAATTAGAATCTTTTGAGATTGTCACAAATATCAGGCATATTCATCTATTAGAAGAGTCTCTAAAAAGTCTAAAAAGTGCGATTGGTACTATAGAAGCTTCTATGCCTTTAGAAATCGTATCTACTGATATAACAGAAGCTCTTAATCTCCTTGGCGAAATTACAGGAGATACAATACATGAGCAACTAATGCATGAAATTTTCAGTAATTTTTGTATAGGAAAGTAGGAAGAACATGAGTTACAATGGAGGACAATATGAAGTAATAGTAGTAGGTGGAGGCCATGCAGGCTGTGAAGCTGCACTTGCTAGTGCAAGAATGGGTCTGAAAACTCTATTATTAACTATGAATATAGATTCGATTGCTATGATGCCATGTAATCCCAATATTGGGGGAACAGGTAAGGGGCATTTAGTAAGAGAAATAGATGCCTTAGGTGGAGAGATGGGCAAAAATATCGATAAGACCATGATTCAATGTCGCATGCTCAATACATCTAAGGGTCCAGCAGTTCACTCTCTTAGAGCTCAAGCAGATAAACATAAATATCAGTTGGAAATGAAAAAGACTGTAGAGGCTCAGGAAAATCTTGTGTTGAAACAACACGAAGTTGTTGATTTAATTGTTGAAGACAAAAAAATAAGCGGTGTTAAGACCAAAACAGGTGCTATTTTTAGTAGCCCTACAGTGATCCTTACTACAGGCACTTATATGGATTCTCAAATTATTATTGGGGATATTAGTTATAGTGGAGGGCCAAATGGATTATTTCCATCTATTGGTTTATCTGAAAAGTTGAAGGATTTAGATATTGATATTATGAGGTTTAAAACAGGTACTCCTGCTCGAATCGATAAAAACACGGTGGATTTTGATAAAATGCAGATTCAAAATGGTGATGAAGTAATCGTACCATTTTCTTTTGAAACGGAAAAAATCGATATTGAGCAAGTTCCCGTCTATTTAACTTATACGAATGAAAAAACGCATCAAGTCATTCGAGATAATTTACACAGATCTCCCCTATTTAGCGGAAATATAAAGGGGGTTGGAGCTAGGTACTGTCCTTCTATAGAAGATAAAATTGTTCGTTTTGCAGATAAGCCTAAGCATCAAGTTTTTGTAGAACCAGAAGGACTTGATACAAATGAAATGTACGTACAAGGCATGTCTTCTAGCTTGCCTGAAGAAGTTCAATTAGAGGTCCTTAAAACAATAGAGGGATTAGAGCGTGCAGAGGTGGTTCGATCTGCTTATGCAATAGAATACGATAATATTGACCCAATGCAATTAGATGCTTCCTTAGAATGTAAGGCCATAGAAGGTCTTTTCTTTGCTGGCCAGGTAAATGGCACTTCAGGTTATGAAGAAGCAGGCGCCCAAGGGATTATTGCAGGAATCAATGCTGCTAGAAAAGTACAGAGAAAAGATCCTCTTATAATAGATCGTTCAGAAGGCTATATTGGCGTACTAATTGACGATATTGTTACAAAAGGTACCAATGAACCCTACCGTATGATGACCTCTCGAAGCGAATACCGACTACTTCTGAGACAAGATAATGCAGATATTCGATTAACAGAGAAAGGTTATGAAGTAGGTCTTATAAGTGAAGAAAGATACAAGAGATTTAAAGACAAATACAAGGGAATACATGATGAAATTGAAAGATTAAATAAAGTGATTGTAAAGCCAGATGCGAAGACAAATGAATATCTTGAAAGCATCAAGAGTACCCCTTTAAAAAGCGGTATTAGGCTCATTGAACTGTTAAAGAGACCTGAGATACGATATGAACACTGTCATGTGGTTGACCCTGATAGACCTGATTTGCCTAAATCTATTACAGATGAAGTAGAAATCCAGATAAAATACGAAGGCTATATTAACAAACAAATGCTACAAGTGGAGCAACACAAAAAACTGGAAAAGAGAAAGTTGCCAAATGATATCGATTATTTATCTATAAAGGGACTTCGATTAGAAGCTCAGCAAAAATTGGATAAGATAAAACCAACTTCCCTAGGACAGGCCAGCAGGATATCAGGAGTATCCCCTGCTGATATTTCAGTGTTGATGGTTTATTTAGAGCAATTTAGAAGAAGAACATAGGTGATTTATAAATGGAAGAAAAAAAGTTACTTGTTAGTACTTTAAACCAATTAAATATTCCCATAGAGGATGAGCAAGCAGATGCGCTCTTATCCTTTATGGAGATTTTACTAGAGGCAAACAAACACATTAATTTGACGTCTATTACAGAGCCTGAAGATTTTATCCTAAAACATATTGTAGATTCTTTGATTATGCTCTCTAAAGATTATGTTAAAGAAGGTATTAAAGTGTTGGATCTAGGAACAGGAGGCGGATTTCCTGGTATTCCATTAAAGATTTTATACCCCGAAATTCAAATTACTTTAGTAGATTCTGTAGGCAAAAAACTAAAGTTTATTGACGATGCAGCTAGGAATTTAGGTATAAAAGTAGAATTAGTGCATGAAAGAGCTGAAATTTTAGGAAAAAATAAAAAATATAGAGAAAAATATGATATAGTTATATCAAGAGCTGTTGCAAATATGCAGACTTTGTCAGAACTGTGTTTACCTTTAGTAAAGGTAGATGGTCTCATGATTGCATCCAAGGGTCCAAAATACAATGAAGAATTGGATGCAGCAAAAAACGCTATGAAAATTTTAGGTGGACAAGTGAAATCTATAGAAGATTGTACTATTCCTATTGCAGAGTTAGAAAGACATGTTATCATTATCGAAAAAACAAATGCTACGCCAGCAGCATATCCTAGGAAGCCTGGAATGCCAAATAAAAACCCTTTGTAGTGGAGGATGTATATGGAAAGTAAAAAATTGAATATTCAGTATATACCCGTTGAATTTATTAAGCCAAACCCTTATCAACCTAGGACAAAGTTTGCAAAAGGTGCTTTAGAGGATTTGGCTAATTCCATAAAGGAATACGGTGTTCTACAACCTATTAATGTGAGGAAATTCAACGAAAATTCCTATGAATTGATCTCAGGAGAAAGAAGATTAAGAGCATCTAAACTAGCAGGGTTAACTGAGATACCAGCTATTATCAGTGAAGTAATAGAAGTAGATTCTGCTGTAATGGCATTAATTGAAAACATTCAAAGAGAAAATTTAAACTACATAGAAGAAGCAGAGAGCTATAATCAATTAATGTCTAGACACAATTTAACTCAAGATCAAATTGCTCAAAAAGTTGGTAAAAATCAATCTACAGTAGCAAATAAGCTTCGCCTTTTAAGATTAAACCATGATGTAAGAAGAGAATTACTAGAGAATAATCTTTCAGAAAGGCATGCAAGAGCACTACTTCGACTACCAGAAGAAGATTTGCAAAAAGAAGCCCTCCAAGCAATCATAAGTAAAAAACTTAATGTAAAGAAATCTGAAGATCTTATAGAAAAAATACGGGATAATGTACTCAACAATAATCACGAAGAAAAACTCACCAAAAACTCTCGATCCCGCATTAAAAGTTTCATTAATATGAGAATATATCTAAATACCATAAAAAACGCCTATAATGAAATCTTAAAGACTGGAATACAAGCAGATTACAAAGAAAAAGATATGGGCGATAAAATAGAGATTAAAATAACCATAAATAAGAAATAAGTGAGAAATAAATGAGAAGGATGCCTTAGGGCATCTTTTTTTTAACTAGCAAGGTTCTACTTTGGGACTAAGCTATTATTTAAATCCTCTTTATATGTAATTGAATCTTTGACCTGTAAAATTTGACTCCACCACTGATGGATGAAGACTGGCCGCTGATGGCTAACGCGCCGCAGGCGCTCTTCTTGTTTAATAGGAAAGTCCTACTTTTAACCTTAACTTCTAGCTCAGTCATTCTGAGTGTAAGCGAAGGATCTGTGCGCCACGAAGTGCGTACATTATAGCGGGTGGAAATCCCGTCTGGTAAGAGCTAGCCACTCGCCAGTATCTAGCCTTGGGCTTTGTTTGGTAACAAACAGGGTCAAGCGTAGGCAAGAGAGATAGTAGGCCGAAATGAATGCACGAAGGGACTGAGCCCCGTAATCGCTTATATTGAGAAGGTTCATGTTGTGGATCCGGCAGAAAACAATATTTAGTAATACGATATGGCGAGCGTTACTAAACTTCTCCGGGGTCGGAGACCTTGGCATGCTATACATTAGTAATGTAC
>NZ_CALNCS010000162.1 GCF_937875145.1 Alkalibaculum bacchi
ATAGAAAAAATGGAAATTAATCCGCTGTTTATGGCTACGATGATAAGGTAAGGGTATGCATACCTAAAAGCACTATAAAAAGGGAATACTATCATAAGATGTTCTCTTGCCTTTGATATATTAAAACAAAGGGGGAAACAAAATGAAAAAGAAGATTCTTTCTATGTTACTTGTAGTGTTCTTATTGCTATCTATGACAACTGCATGTAACAACAGTAAACCAAGTAGTACAGATGTAGACAAGAAACAAAAGCAAGATGTGACAAGTAAAGATAAAACCACTAGCTTTACGGATTCAGCAGGGAGAGAAGTAGCACTTCCAGCTGATATCACGAGAATTGTGCCTTCTGGCGCATTAGCTCAAATTGTATTATTTGCTATAGCTCCAGATGCCCTAGTGGGAGTTTCAGGAGAATGGAATCCAAGTGCAGAGGAGTATATTGATACAGAGTACTATGAACTTCCTATTCTAGGGCAGTTTTATGGACAAGGTGACCTTAATCTTGAAGAAATCGCCAAGGTAGACCCCCAAGTCATTATTGATATTGGCGAATCAAAACCTTCTGTTGTAGAAGATATGGATGATATATCGGAACAAGTAGGCATACCTACTATACATATCGAAGCCACAACAGACACTATGGGGGATGCCTATAGAACATTAGGTAAGCTCTTAGGAAAAGAGAAAGAAGGAGAAGCATTAGCAAGTTACTGTGAAAAAGTAAATGAGGATACAAAAGCTCTAATAGAAAAGATTGGCGAAGAAGGAAAGGTAGATTTGCTTTACGCTACTGGTGAAGATGGCTTAGGTGTATTAGCAAAAGATTCTTTCCACGCTGAAATCATTGATAGAGTAAGCAATAATGTGGCAGTTGTAGAAGATATTTCTAGTAAAGGTACAGGAAATCCTGTAGATATGGAGCAAATCATTAATTGGAATCCTGAGGTGATTATCTTTGCTCCAGGTAGCGTATACAGCTCTGTAGGAAAAGATAAATCATGGCAACAATTAAAAGCCATCAAAGATGGAAATTACTATGAAGTGCCAGCAGGTCCTTACAATTGGATGGGCTCTCCACCATCTGTTAATCGTTACATGGGCATGCTTTGGATTACTCAATTACTTTATCCTGAAGAAGCAGGCTATGATATGTACGACGAAGCTGCAAAATACTATGAATTGTTCTATCACAGTGAATTGACAGAAGAACAATACAATAAATTAGTTGCTAATTCATTAGGGAAAACTGCAAAATAATATAAATAAAAAAGGCAAAGCCATATTATTTCTCGGCTTTGCCTTTTTTGGGGGGAGTTCTACTTTGACCCCTAGCTTCTGCTCAATGTAAACCTTAAGTGTAGGGCCGGATCTTGACCCAAAAGGAATCCCCTAATATATAGTAGAGTTAATTAGAATACTTGGAATATTTAAACCACTGAATTAATATATATAAAATATATAATTTAATACATTTGGTTCGGTTGGGCAAATTCTATTTGCTTTCAAGAAATCGTTTCTGGGGTGGGAAACTCTTTTAAAGCTTCTCACCTTTATTTTGTTTATCTATTAATAGGAGATGCTTTTTTATTTTATAAACATCTATAAAACTTTATTCATATTCTATTAAACGGATATGATTGTTTTTATTATTAAACCATTAATAAAAGGAGGTATGCGCTTTAAATGTATTCAATACTAATAGATTCAAGTATTATCGTTATTTTTATTATATTTTGCATATCATTATTTTTACTATCAAAAGCAGCAGATTATTTAGTAGATAATGCTGTAAAACTTTCTCAAATATGGGGTTTACCTGAAATAATCATAGGAGCAACCATTGTTTCCTTAGGTACTACTCTACCAGAACTATCTGCATCTATTTCCTCTGCACTAAAAGGAAATGATAGTTTTGCACTTGGGAATGCAGTAGGGTCTATTATTACGAATACAAGCTTAATTTTAGGTATAGGAGCTCTCTTTGGAAAGATCCCGGTAGGTGAAAAATCTTCACAAAAATTCAATCTACTCGTTACAACAGTATTTCTCTTGATTTTTACCACATTACCCTATAAAGTACAAAATGAGGGCAGTCATATCCCTCAATGGTTTGGTTTTATCTATTTAATGTTAGTTATGGTGTACATTGTGTATTTAATCATTCAAGAGAAAAATAAGGTTTCTATTAGCAAAAAAAACAAATCTGGAATACAAGTGAACAAAGATACTAGAAGTGTATTCATGATTATTTTCAGCATTTTTATTTCAGCCCTAGTTATAGCTGTAAGTGCCTCTTCGTTAGTCAATTCAGCAGAGATTCTTGCAAGAAGAATAGGGATTTCTGATGTTATCATCGCTTCAACTTTAGTTGCTTTTGGAACTAGTGTTCCTGAATTAAGTACCTGTATCTCAGCAGCTAAAAGAAATCATGGAGGATTAGTTATAGGAAATATAATGGGAGCTAATATTTTAAATATTCTGTTAGTAGTAGGCGCATCTGCAGCGTTAATTCCTGGTGGAATCGCAGTAACTGAAGAATTTTATCGAATTCATTTTATAACACTAGCCATCGTTTTATCTGTCTTTGGATTCTTTGCATACAATAGTAAAATCAATGAAATTAGCAAACGGGAAGGTATGATATTGATTTTAATTTACATTCTTTATCTCTTCATTAATTTTCTATAGTAGGATTTAGTATAGATATATTGTCTTTTTCTTTATGCTTCTTGGATAGTAACCGTAGCTACCTTTAGCTCTGCAATCTTGGCGATAGGATCTACTTCTGAATTGGTAAGGTGGTTTAGCCTAGCATTAATATATTTCGTCATTGGTACATATTGCTGAAGTTAATCCAGCATTGTAATAGTTTTATTTGGAATATAAAGTATAAAAAATACCAAGCAATAATAAAAGCTTGGTATTTTTGTTTGTGCTTAGTGATCTACGCCGATCATAACAGAAGATGCTTTTACTATAGCAGTAGCGTCCGAACCTACTTGCAAGCCTAATTCTTTAACAGAGTCCATAGTAATAATAGAAGTGATCTTATTTCCTCCACCGAGATCTATGGTCACTTTAGCATTGACTGCACCATCTTTAATCTCTACTACTTTACCTTTTAATTGATTTCTTGCACTAATTTTCATCTTAAACCTCCTGTAAAATTATTGTTAATTATATTTACCCATTTTAGCGGCATTTAGACAAAAAAATTTCTATTTATAATAGTAATTTATTAATATTTAATTGTTTATATATTATTGTAATATAGTAAGTGTAACGATATTGTAGTATTAAATAATAGAGAGCATAATACTAAAAACGAAATAAAAAGTTTTAAATTATATTGACATTTTATGAATAAGATGATAAATTTAGCTTAACGAAAACGTTTAACTAAAACGTTTGACGAAAACGTTATGCCAAAACGTTTAACTATAGGAAATCATATAATGATACATACGCATTAGTGATTAAAATGGGGCGAAGTTATGAAACCAAAAGTTACGATTAAGGAAATAGCTAAGGAATGTGGAGTATCCATAACAACTGTTTCAAGAGTTATGAATAATATTGAAGGATCCTGTTCTTTAGAAACAGAGAATAAAATTAAAACTGCAATAAAAAAACTAGGATATCATCCTAATCCAGTTGCCAGATCTTTGGTAACAAAAAGAACTAATATCATCGGCATTATTATACCAGATATTTCTAATTTTTTCTTTCAGGATTTTGCAAAAGGTGCAGAAAAGATATTAAATAAGAAAAAATATCGCTTAGTTCTCTGCAGTACAGAGGGCTCTAAAGATAAAGAAGATTCTTTTTTGTTGAGCTTAAGCAACGGATTTGCAGATGGAATCATTGTAACTACACAAAATGCAGAAGAAGAAGATGACAATATTGTCTACTTAAACAATAAAAAATTTCCAATTATTGCAGTGGAGCGATATGGTGAGATCATTAAGGATGTAGCTAGTGTAACTCTAGACAATGCTATGGGTTTATATCTAGCGATGAAAAGTTTAGTTGAAAATGGTCACGAAAAGATTGCATTTATTGCAGGACCTGAGAATGCACATAATGCGAATCTTAGAAAAGCAGGATACCTTAAAGCAATTCATGATTTTAACTTGAAAATGGATGAAGATTTGATAATTCATGGCGACTACAAAATTGAATCTGGATATCAATGCATGAAAGATCTTTTGAAAAATAAAAAATTTACAGCATTTGTAGCAGCTAATGATTTAATGGCAATAGGAGCATGTAGAGCAATTAGAGAAGCTGGCATGAGCATTCCAGAAGATATTTCTGCAATTGGCTTTGATGGAACTATACTAGCAGAATTACATCAGCCACCGCTAACCACCATATCAATTCATGGTGAAGAAATGGGTAAAATAGCAGCCACAAATTTAATTAAATTAATTGAAGGTAAGAAGTTAAAACAGAAACATGAAATTGTTAAATCAGAAATCAAGCAGGGAGGAAGTGTTAAAAAGTTAAATAAGGTTTCTGTGTAAAATCTTTATATGCTTACATAAAACGTTTTCAGAAAACGTTTTGCTAAATAATATAAAAAGGAGAAATATAATGAAATCGAGAGAAAGAGTTTTAATGGCATTAAATCACGAGGAAACAGATCGTATTCCTATTGAGTTAGGTTCTTCAAGATCTACAGGGATAAATGCCAACGCATATAATGAATTAAAAGAATACTTAGGTATGACACACGATACAATTTTGTTTGATGTAAAACAGCTTTTAGCAACTCCTGACCCAGAAGTATTGGAGCGTATAGGATGCGACGTGGTAATGCTTCCAAGATTAATACCATCTATTGGGATAAAGATTGATGAATTTAAAGATGGAGAATTACCTTTAGGCGGAGGAAAATGTAAGTTGGCAAAAGCCTTTAATCCTATTACATTAGAAGATGGGTCACTAGGTGTGACAAATGCAGCAGGGACTGTAATAGCAATAAGGCCAACACAAGGTTTGTATTTTGACGAAGTCTACTCTCCACTAGCAGATGCTGAAGATGAAAGCGATATAGATAGATTATTAGAACTTCCTGTTATGACAGATGAAGAAATTAAATTTGCAACAGCAAAAGCAAAGGATTTATATGAAAATACAGATTATGCAATTTCAGCAGCAACGAGTTTTAGTATTTTTGAAAAGGGAACGAAAGACTGGGGATATCAAACTTTCCTAGAGTATTTATATACTGAACCCGAATTGATTGAGTATTATCTTGATAAACTGACAGATGCATATATTGCTATGATAGATAAGTATATGGATGCTGTAGGTGATTATGTTCATGTACTACAAAATAATGATGATTTTGGACAACAAAGAGCTATGATTATTTCACCAGAGATATATAGAAAGTTCTTTAAACCAAGACATGCAAAAATTAATGAGGCAATTCGTAGAAAGAAAAAAGATATGCATATTTCATTACATTGTTGTGGCAGTATTTATCCAATTATTGGAGACCTTATAGAGTCTGGATATGACATTCTTAATCCAATTCAAAAAGAATGCGATAATATGGATCCAGTTCAAATTAAGAAGGAATTTGGAAAGAACATGACCATTTGGGGAGGCGGTATTAGTACACAAACTACATTAACTCATGGTAGTATTGATGATATCGTCAATGAAGTAAAGGAAATGATAAAGGTTTATGCACCAGGAGGTGGATTTGTCTTTTCACAAATACACAATATTCAAGCAGGAATATCGCCAGAAAAGATTCTAGCCGTGTTTGATACAGCATTAAAGTATGGAAATAAAGACTTTTATAGGGGGTAAAGCTATTGGGCAGTAGAATAGCAGTAATTGGAAGTTATGCAGTTGGAATGACAATTTCAACGGAACGTTTCCCACAAGAGGGAGAAACAGTAAAAGGAAAAAATTTCAAAGCTATGCACGGAGGAAAAGGGTCCAACCAGGCAGTTGCAGCGTCGCGAATGGGAGCAGAAGTCCTTTATGGAGGATGCGTTGGAAATGATAGTTTTGGAGATGGGGCAATCAAGCTATACGAAGAAGAAGGAATAGACTCCTCCTATATTATTAGAAGCAGAGAAAATCAATCAACAGGTGTAGGGTTGATTTATATAAATGCAAAAGGTGAAAATGAAATTGTAATCGACTTAGCAGCAAACTTTGAGCTATCTCCTGCTGATATTGATCGTATGTTACCTGAAATATCTAAGTGCAAACTACTATTGATGCAGTTAGAAATTCATATGGATACCGTTCTTTATGCAGCAAAAAAATGCAAAGAATTAGGAATACCAGTTGTTTTAAATCCTGCTCCTTATAATCAAATGCCAGAAGAACTATTAAAATATTGTGAGTTTTTAGTACCAAATCAAACTGAGGCGAGAGCAATATTAGGATTAGATGAAGATAGTTCTTTATCTGACGAGGAAGTTGCAAAACAGATACATAAATTAGGGGTAAGAAACGTTATTGTCACTCTAGGATCAGAAGGAGCACTTTTAGTAAATGATACAATGTGCAAAAAAATTGAAGGAATACCAGTTGATGCTATTGATACTACAGGAGCAGGGGATACCTTTAATGGATCATTCTGTGTAGCATTAGCTAAAGGACATACAATAGAAGATGCTATAAAATTTGCAAATATCTCTGCAGGTTTAGCCGTTACAAAATATGGAGTTATAGAAGGAATACCTACAAGAGAAGAAGTAATAAAAATAGCTGAAAGCAATATTTGAAGGGATGATATAAATTATGAAAAAGGACGGTATATTAAATAGAAATCTTATAAATGCCATAGCCGATATGGGACATACAGACATTATGATTATTGGAGATGTTGGAGTACCAATTAAAGATGAGAAACAACGAATTGATCTTGCAATATCAGAAGACTTGCCAAGCGTTGGAAAAGTTCTGGAATTAATTATGGATGAGATGATTTATGAAAAAGTGATTGTTGCTGAAGAACAGAAGTTGTACAACCCATTACATTTTAAAAATGTTAGTGAATTAAGCAAACGATGCAAAGTTGATACCATGTCACATGAAGATCTTTTCTCTACTTATCTTAGTAAGGCAAAGTACATAGTAAGGACAGGGGGATTTGAACCCTGGGGTAATGTAGTACTCGTTGCAGGAATTGATGCATGGAAATGGTTTCAAAAAGAAGGAGTTATCACACCTGATTATTATGAGGAGAGAGCCTCTTTCGAAGAGTAAAAGTAATATTTATCCAATTATTTATAATTAAATATATTAAGGAGAGGTTTTTATGAGAAAAAAAGTAATAGTATTAGCGTTATGTGTAGCATTGTTTTTGTCATTAGTAGGATGTGCAAGTAAAGATGCTCCTGCACAAGATGAAGGAACAGACAAAAAAGATATTAAAGTTTCAGTAGTTTTACATGCAATGAACAGCTCATTCTATACAAAGATGGCTGACGGTGCAAAAGCCGCTGGTGAAGATTTAGGTATTACAGTAGATGTATCCGCTCCAAACACTGCTAGTAGCTTAAATGAACAAGTTGATTTAATTGAATCGGCTATTTCTGTAGGATACGATGGCATTGCAACAGTAACATGGGATCCCTCTGGTTTTAATTCAGTTATAGGAAAAGCAAACAAAGCAGGAATTCCCGTTGTAGGATTCAATCAAAATGCTGAAGGCAGTGGTATTTCCGCATTTGTTGGCCAGGATTATGAAGATGCAGGCTATGAAATGGGTATGTATATGTTTGGTGAAGTATTGAATGGAAAAGGAAAGTATGTAGTAGCAAGCTGCGCTCCAGCGGATTCTGCACTTATTGCAAGAACAGCTGGAATCGAAAAAGCTGCAAAAGAATTTCCTGATATTGAATTCGGTGGTGTAATCGATATCGGAACGGACTTAACAAATGCTTATGGTGTTATTGAAAATGCATATTTAAAAGACCCAGAAATTGATGCAATCTTAGGTGTAGATGTATTTAGTGAAGCAATTGGAACGTATATCGGAACAAACAAACTTCAAGACAAAGTAAAGGGTGCAGGATTTGACCTTGTTGAAGGAACACTTGAACATGTGAAAAATGGAGATATGCAGTTAACAATAGGACAAAACCCATTTATGCAGGGATACTATTCTGTATTAGAGCTGTATATGAATAAAGCACATGATACACAATTTATTGACGTCAATACTGGTGCACAAATGGTAACAGCAGAAAATGTTTCAGAGGTAGAGCCAGAATAAGAGTCCAAATTTGCTCCAATAGCTATGTGTTTTGCTACATAGCTATTGGAGGACAAAATATATGGGGGAAATGTGAATGGGAATGACAGAGCTAGGTAAAACAGCAAGAATGAAAAAAATAAAAGTATTTCGCGAATTTGGCGTTTTTATGGTAATGGTTTCGCTTATTGCAATACTATCCATAGCGTCACCCGCATTTTTGCAAATGACAAATTTAATAAACATTGTGAGGCAGACTGTTGAAATAGGCATCATGGCTATTGGGATGACTTTTATTATTGTTTCGGCAGAAATTGATCTTTCAGCTGGTTCAGCCTATGGAGCTACAGCTATGCTGGCCGCATATCTCTACAAGGCAGGTGTAAATCCAACTCTAGTTTTTAGCATTGCTATGCTCGCAGGTGGAGCGATTGGATTTGTAAATGGTTTTTTAATTACTAAGGCAAAAATGCCTGCATTTATTGTTACATTAGGAACAATGCAAATTTTTAGAAGTATTGCTTATTCTATTTCAGGTGGGCAGAATATCAGTGTTTTTCCTGAAAGTGCTGAGAGCAGCTGGATCTTTAAGCTTGGAGGTTCAATAGGTGTAATACCTATTCAGGTTATTGTTATGATTGCTTTCTTTATAATTGCACATATGGTAATGTCTAAAACTAAATTTGGATTTGAAGTATATGCAACAGGTGGGAACAAAAGAGCAGCACAATTGGCAGGAATTAATACGGACCGAATTAAGATTGCTTGTATGGTTATTGCAGGAGTTCTTTATGCCTTTGCAAGTCAGGTTAGCATTGCGTACTTAAAATCAGTTCCAACAACGGCAGGAGCATCAAGAGAAATGGATGCCATAGCTGCAGTTATCTTAGGTGGAGCAGCCTTAAGTGGTGGAAGAGGTACGGTCATTGGGACTTTAATTGGGGCAATAATCATGAGCGTTGTAAAAAATGGAATGGTACTGTTAAGCGTTCCAGTCTTCTGGCAGTCTGGCTTTATTGGCGTAATCATTATTCTGGCAGTACTTTTAGACACCTGCATTAGTCGATCAAATAAGAAAGGGTAGGTAGCTAAGCATGGGACCACATATTCAGTTTAAGAATGTTACAAAAAAATTTGGTGGAACTACAGCATTATCAGAAGTTTCATTTGAAATTCAAAAAGGCGAGGTTCACTGTATTTGTGGAGAAAATGGTGCTGGCAAATCCACATTAATCAATTTATGTGCTGGCGTGTTTGAACCAACTTCTGGTGAAATATGGGTTAATGGCAAACATGAAAAAATCAATAGCATTCAGAAGTCAGAAAAGTTAGGTTTCTCAATTGTACATCAAGAAGTGCCATTATGTACTAATATGAGTATTGCTAATAATATTTTTCTTGGCTCCTCTGAAAGCATGAAGGGAATATTCATTAATGAATCATATATGAGAGAGAAGACCCAGGAGCTATTAGATCTTTTTCAACTAAAATTAGAACCAACTCGATTAATCGATAGTCTAAGTATCGCAGAACAGTCTATGATACAGATAGCCAAGGCAATTTACTACAAACCAGATATTTTAATCCTAGATGAACCAACAGCAGCTTTAACAAATGATCAAAGAAATGTTGTATTTGACATAATTAGAAAAATGAAAAGAGAATTAGGAACAACTATTATTTATGTTAGCCATCGACTAGAAGAAGTAATGGAACTAGGAGATCGTACAACTATTTTAAGAGATGGACAGTTTATTACAACAAAAAACATCAAAGATATAACAATGGACGATATTGTTCGATTGATGGTAGGACGAGAAATTGATAATAACAGTTGTTATCAATGTTATGCTACAGATGAAGTACTGCTTCAAGTTAAAGGTTTTTCAAAACATAGACAGTTCGATAATATATCTTTTGAATTAAAAAAGGGTGAAATATTAGGCATTGCTGGATTTGTTGGTGCAGGAAGAACAGAGCTACTTAACTCTATATTTGGAATTAATAAGCCCGATGAAGGTGAAATATACATTCATGGAAAGAAAGTCCCTGTCCATAATTGCTCTCAAGCTGCAATAAAGAATCGAATTGCCTTAATTCCCGAAAATAGAAGAGATGATGCCTTAATGGCAGAATTATCCGTTAAACAAAATGCACAAGTTGTCATACTGAACAAAATGTTAAAAAATGGGGTAATTGATAAAAGAAAATCAAATGAAATTATGGATGAAATGGTAAAAAAATACCATATTAAGACCAGCGATGTAAATAATTGCATTATGACACTAAGTGGAGGAAATCAACAAAAGGTTATAATTGCAAGATGGTTGGCTAATGAACCTGAAATATTAATGTGTGATGAACCTACAAGGGGAATTGATGTAGGAGCAAAGGCTGAGATATATGAACTTCTCAGAGATATTGCACAACAAGGTATAGGAATTATTATGGTTTCTTCTGAATTGCCTGAGCTTCTAACATTATGTGATCGAATTATTGTTATGCATGAAGGAAGAAAAACAGGTGAACTTACAAGAGAAGAAGCCAGCGAAGAACAAATCATGAAGTATGCTGCAGCTATTGCAAATTAATATAGACTATAAAGGATTATACATAAGTGTTATAAAGTTTAATAATGTAAAACGCTTTGTACTTTAATAATAAAGAGAACATAAAGAAGGGTGGACACAATCCGCCCTTCTTTATGTCACCAACGGTGACTAAAAAGTTTTTGCTGACCACCTTATTACACACAATATTTCGCTTTAAGAACTTCCATTACAGATAGAATTCTTTCATCATTAATAGAGTAAGTAATAGTCTGGCCTTTTTTTATTGAGTCGACTATTTTATGCGCTTTTAAAATGGCAAGATGCTGAGAAAGTGCAGACTGAGTGATGGTAGTAATTTTTGAGGAGAGCTCACTCACTGTCAAAGGCCCTTCTATGAGGTAGCATAAAATGAGTAATCTATTTTCATTGGCAAGTACTTTAAGTAGTTCCGCTACTACTTTTACGTGTTCTTCCATTGTAAACCTCTCTTTTCTTTGAAGAAATTATTGTATTATATTATATACTATTTAGTTGGTTAGGAAAAACTAAAAAACGCTGAATGCGGAAAGCTGAAAAAACCACTCGCCTTTAGGCGAGTGAATGTGAAGTCATCCGCAATCAGGAATAATTTTTGCTGCTATTTAAAAACAACCGTTCAACTATTGTTCAACTACCGTTCTCTTATCTTTCAACTGGCTGATTCCTTGTGTCATGGTTCCCATTGGGCAGTAAACACACCAAGAGCGAGGTTTGTATAGCACCATGGTAATAAGACCTAAAATAGTTGATGTAAGCATAACACTGTAAAAGCCAAAGGCAAATTGAGCAATCCATGGTGTTGCAGGAGTGGTATAAGCCCAGCTCCATGGCACTTTAAAGGTCCAAAGTAGTGTGACAAATTCTCTTAATCCATTGACTTCAGCGTAAACTAGATATGTAGAGTACAACATATTAATAAACATAGCCATAAAGAAAATCAAAAACCCATATCGAAATTTTTTTGAACGCAAGAAACGTGGAATATCCATATTTCTTGATAATTTAAATTTGTCACCTAATAACTGAAATAGTTTTCCTCTACCGCAGTAGTGATTACAGTAAGCTTTCCCTCCACCAAAAAGGGAGATAACTATGGGAACGATAAAACAAATCAAACCAATCCATGCAAATAAAATATTAAAAAATCCTAACGTTAAGTAAACTAGAGTAAAAATCCACAAATAATCAGACCATTTTTTCTTTTTAATATTGTTTTTTTTCATAATCAATTTTCCTCTTTGTGAATTTTGATAACTGAGGCAGGACATGATTTAGCACATTTTCCACAGCCAACACATTTTTCTAAATTCACCACAGCACGGATTCCCTTGTAAACGTTTATAGAACCAAAAGGGCAAACTTGCATACAAACACCACAGGCGACGCATTCATTAGAAACGACGGCATTTCTCTTTACTTTCTTTTTTACAGCTTCCATAATAGCCTCCCATTAAGTATATTAGTAATTACTAATATACTTAATTATATAGCATTTGTCAATACTTTTTTAGCAGAAAGCAGAAAGGAAGATCTAACTCGCCTGTAGGCGAGAAAATGTAAGATCCTTCGCTACGCTCAAGGATGACCATCGCAGAAGCTAGGGTCATACTTCGTGGACTGTAGAGGGCAGTGTCCGCCAGCATTTAAGCCACCACTGGTAGCTTACCACCTTACCACCTTATTCCAGCATCGTAATCGTCTTTGTATCGTAATCTATCAAGCCATCTTTTTTCATCTTAGTTAATTCCCTCGACAAGGATGTACGTTGGACACCAATTTTTTCGGCTAGCGCTTTTTTCGTTATATTTAAGGTAATCTGTTTTGAATCCTGTTTTTTACACTCTATATTGAGAAAATCTATGATGCATTCTCTTATAGTTCTTTTTATGTAACTCTTTAAGGTATGGCCTAAGAGAAATGTTCGATCTGAAGTGTACTGGAGGTAAATTCTAAGAAAAGATGAATTCGTAGTCAATAGTTCAAATAAAGTTTCTTTATCAATTTCAAGAAGGCTAGTTCGAGATTCTGTTACTATAGTCATTGGAAAATACGGATTCTTAGAGTATAAGAGATTACCTCCAACGATATCATCCTTAGAAAATTCTGAGATGGTAAGCAAATTGCCAAATTCATCAATTCTTTCCACAATAACACTTCCAGAAAGGATGATTTCTAAGTTACAACACATATCCCCATCAAAATGTATAACGGTATTCTTTGTATAGGAAACGATTTTGAATTTACCCGTTTTTAAAAATAGCTCTATATCTCGTACAGAAAAACAATTGATTAAAGTTGTATTCTTAATATCATTTATATATTCATCCATAATATCCTCCTAAGTGTTACATTGGTAACACCTTAATTCTTATCATAACGATATAATAAAAAATAATCAATAGGGAGGGGTATTATGAAGTATCTTATTGCTACAGTACGTATTCTGTTTTTAGGTTTATTTCTATTCCTAATTATTATGGGAAAGCCTATGCTTTGGTTGGGAGTGTTTGCCATTAGCCTTATTGCAGCTTTGTTCTTTGGAAGGGTATACTGCGGTTATATCTGTCCTAAGAATACATTAATGATTCCTACAGAGTCGCTCTCAAAAAAGCTGAAAATCCAAACGGATAAAACGCCTGATTGGCTTAAGTCTACAAAGTTTAGCGTAATTGCGCTAATAGCAAGTGTAGTTCGCTAATAGCAAGTGTAGTTATAGTAATCATTGCACAAAAAGTATTACATAAGAATATTCCAATCTTACCAGTGTGGATTGCTTTGGCGGTAATCGTAACCCTAAAATATAAACCTGCAGTCTTTCACAATTTTGTCTGCCCTTTTGGAGTATTGCAAAAATCATTTGGTAGATCTTCAAAGTTATGCACAAATGTAAGTGAAGAGAACTGTATTGGATGTAAAATTTGCGAAAAAACTTGCCCTTCAAATGCAATTTTAGTTGTCGCTGAAAATAAAAAGGCTTTTATTGACACGTCATTATGTTTTCAGTGTACCAATTGTCAGCAGGTCTGCCCAAAAGATGCCATTCATTTTAAAAATACGAAAACAAGCAGAAAAACAATCGCTAAAATAACTTAAGTGCAAATTCGTAATTATAA
Source organism: Alkalibaculum bacchi (assembly GCF_937875145.1). GTDB lineage: Bacteria > Bacillota > Clostridia > Eubacteriales > Alkalibacteraceae > Alkalibaculum > Alkalibaculum bacchi_A. Next base: position 13,939 of record NZ_CALNCS010000162.1, read on the forward strand.
TAGGATAAATAGGGTATAACTGTATGAAATAATACAAGGAGGAAATTAAATGATTGAGAAAATATTTCAACTATCAACAAAGGACGAAAAAGCAGTCGAAAAGGTAATCTTCGACGAAAATGTACATTACCTTCATATGGTGTTTAATAAGAACGAGGGACTTCCAGAGCATTTCTCCAATTCTAATGTTTATATGACAGTCATAAGAGGAACTCTTTCCATCGGGCTTGATGACCAAGAGATTCACGAATACGAGAAAGGGATTTTACTTAAAATTCCAGTAAACACAAAAATGAATGTAAAAAACTTGTACGATGATACCTTAGAATTAATCGTAGTAAAGGCCCCAGCGCCTACAAAGTAAACTAAATTGAGAAAATCGCCGATTAGAAACTCCTAGTGGCGATTTTTTTATATAATAAAAATGTTCTGTTTCTGGCTAGGTTAGTATTTAAATAATTTTTATATACACGGGTTGATTTCTTGACCCGTAAGGATTGATCGAAGAACACTGATAGCTGGTTGCTGGTTGATGATGGCTGTATTTTTGATTTTTGGTGCTTAAAATCACATCAAACTATTCGACATTGTGGTATGCTATGTTCACTTACAATTAGGAGGTGGACAATGATTAATATAGGGATCATAAATTGCGCGGAAGTGGCAAAAAAGTGTTCGGGAACAGGGTGTATTAATGCTTTTAATGAAAATAGGGGCTCTTTTGACAAATACGTCTTTAAGGATGCGGAAATTGTTAGCTTTGCACAATGTCATGGATGCAGTGAAAATGCTACTGAAGGAGTAGTAATAGAGGCTAATAAGATGAAAGATAAAGGGGTCAAAACAATACATATTTCTACTTGTATTCGTGGAAGATGCAAATGGTACTCTGAATTTGTAGACGAGTTATCAAGAAATTTTGAAGTTGTAGACTATACTCATGGACGTAAAAAATAGGAAGTAGCTTATTGTGCTTTTCCTCAAATTCATGTAAATTATATAATGGTATCTATTTTGTTGGCATTGCATTTAGGGTAGCCATTCTCCTAAAGGGTGAAACAGTAGCATATTAATGAGAGTAATAGGAGGATTTGCTTTGGTGGAATCATCAAAAAAACAGTATTTAATAGGGATTTCATGTACATTACTTGGCGCAATTTTTTGGGGATTTTCTGGAGCTAGCAGTGAGTATTTAATGGAAGTTTACCATTTGCCCGCGCCATGGATTTCCATGGTTCGTATGTTATGTGCCGGAATCATTTTATTTGTATGGCTTAGTTTTAAACAAATGGATGGTTTAAAGGGCATATGGAAAGACAAAGTATCGTGGAAATCATTATTAGCCTTTAGCATTGTTGGACTTATGGCGAATCAATTAACTTATCTTATGGCCATTTCTCATACAAATGCGGGTACAGCTACTGTATTACAGTACATTGCTCCAGTATTTATTTTAGCTTATATTTGTTTGAAAAGTCACAAAAAACCAAATAGAAAAGAATTAATTGGGATTAGCCTAACCCTAGCTGGTATATTTCTCATCACTACACATGGCAATATACAATCTTTAGTTATTTCGTCTTTAGGTTTATCCTGGGGAATCTTGTCAGCTATTACTTTAGCCATCTATAATTTAGTACCTATCAAGATCATTCGCAAATGGGGTTCTCTTGTGGTTACATGTTATGGCATGTTGATTGGTGGAGTAGTAGGGGCTTTGCTATTTCAACAATGGCGCATAAAGGTTGAACTTGATTTATCAGCGTTAGGAGCTCTTTTCGTCGTTGTAGTGTTCGGTACGGTCATCCCATATACTTTATACTTAAAGGGGGTAGAGCAAATAGGGGCAGTAAAAGCAAGTATGATCGCTTCTGTTGAGCCTTTAGCGGCAACTGTATTTACTGCTATTCTTCTAGGAACAAAATTTACTATGATAGATATTATTGGTTTTCTCCTTATTATTGCAACAGTTATTCTATTAGCTTATAAGGAAGAAAAAAAGCAGCACGAGAAAAAGAAAATAAATAAAACTTCATTGACATAAAGTAATAAAACACCTTTTCTACGAAACACGAACATTATCTAAAAAAAACGATAAAATATTCTTAAAAATGTTGAAATTTAAATTATATTGAACTATAATAATGAAGCAGATGATTTCATTTCAAATAAAGTATTAAAAATAGAGCAATAATGTAATTATGTAACAGATTAAAATGGAAAAGGTGGGAAAGAAAAGTGGAAAAGTTTTTTCAACTGAAAGAGAATAATACAAATGTATCAACAGAAGTCATGGCTGGTTTTACTACATTTTTTGCAATGTCTTATGTTATATTCGTTAATCCAGCAATTTTATCATTAACGGGCATGCCTTCTCAAGCAGTATTTTTAGCAACGCTTATTGCTGCAGCAATCGGTACTTTGGTCATGGGACTTTTTGCCAATGTTCCATACGCTCAGGCACCAGGCATGGGACTAAATGCGTTCTTTACTTATACGGTAGTATTTGCACTAGGTTTTACTTGGCAAGAAGCCTTAGCAATCGTTTTTGTATGTGGAATTTTTAATATTTTAATTACCGTTACTAGGGTACGTAAAGTAATCATTAAATCTATACCTGTTGGTTTGCAAAATGCAATTAGCGGAGGTATTGGCGTATTTATATCTTATATTGGAATCAAAAATGCAGGCTTGCTACAATTTACATCTGATGCAGGCACTATTCAATCCATTAACAATGCAGCATATGATGTAGCTACTACAACATATGAAGGTGGAATAACTTCTGTAGTAACTGGTTCAGGAATTGTTCCTGCGTTAGTAGATTTTACACAAATGGGACCTATACTGGCTTTAATTGGACTTGCAATTACGGTTATTTTATTAGTTAAAAATGTTAGAGGAGCCATTCTTATTGGAATCATATCTACTACAATTATAGGAATACCATTAGGCATTGTAGATTTGTCTACAATTGGTTCTTCTTCTAATTCCTTGGCAAATGCAATTTCAGAATTAGGTGTTACTTTTGGGGCTGCTTTTAGCAGTGAAGGACTAGGTTCATTATTTAGTGATCCAGCTCGATTGCCATTAGTCTTTATGACCATATTTGCTTTTAGTTTATCTGATATATTTGATACGATTGGAACATTTATTGGGACAGGTCGTAAATCTGGAATCTTTAGTGCGGAAGATGAAAAAGCATTAGAGACGAGCACAGGCTTTAATTCTAAAATGGATAAAGCATTATTTGCAGATGCCATTGCAACGTCAGTAGGAGCGGTCTTTGGAACATCTAATACTACTACATATGTGGAAAGTGCTGCAGGTATTGGAGCAGGTGGCCGTACAGGACTTACAAGCGTGGTAGTAGCAGGCTTATTCTTACTATGTAGTTTATTTGCACCAATAATCACCCTTGTTCCTGCACAAGCAACTGCACCAGCCTTGATTTTAGTTGGGGTTATGATGATGTCTTCTTTCTTAGAAATTGATTGGAATAGTTTGGAGGAAGCAATTCCTGCTTTCTTTACTTCCATTTTTATGGGATTTGCATACAGCATCTCTTATGGTATTGCAGCAGGATTTATTTTCTATGTTATTATCAAAGTAGCAAAAGGCAAAACAAAAGAAATCCACCCAGTATTGTGGGTATCTAGCTTATTGTTTGTTTTAAATTTTGTCATAATGGCGAGATTGTAAATAGGATATTTCAAAGAGGTTTGTTATCGGTAGATAGCAAACCTTTTTTTATGCAAAGGAAACTCCTACTTTAGGCTCCAGCTCTTGCTAGTCATCCTGAGCGCAAGCAAAGGATCTCACCAAACCAGCTAGCAAAGTACACACTATATACTATAAAGATTTACATCAATTGAACAATGAAAAATGAACATTGAATATGGAACAATACAAATATGCGATTACTTGTTTGATTTTATACTGTTAATTATTCATCGTTCATTGTTCACTATTCACTGTGACGTAAGTCGCATATTTGACTACCTGACCAGACATTGATAATTCATAAATAAATGAATAAGTGTACATAATGATACTTGCCATTAATTTCATAATTAGATATCATTAATAATAAGTATATATAATATTAATATAGATTACTTATAAGTGAAAGGGGTATGGACGAATGAATATGGTTTCAGTCGAATTTCCTATAATCGGAAAGAGCATAGAAATCGAAAAGGGGAGTAAGATTTCAGATGCATGTGAAAAGATAGGCCACCCTCTAAATTTAGTTTGTGGCGGAAAAGGTAGATGTGGCAAATGTGAGGTTGATATTCAAATAAAGGGAACAACGTCTACAGTTTTAGCTTGCCAAGTAGAAGTATCTGATGGATTAAAAGTTATGATTACAGGCGAGGAAGTAGAAGCTCAAATACTCACATCCAATATGTTAAAGCACACGAATCCAAATCCATCTACGAGAATAGTTCACGTAAAGCATGATGAGTTAGTCACTCCATTATGTGGGAACGATTACGAAACTTTATTAAGTGTAATTGATTTAGATTTAAGCCAGCCACCACTAGAAGTGCTGCAAAAATTTTCAACCATTTACCATAATCCTGAAGGACTAAATATTATTTTATATAATGACGAAATTGTAGATATCCTTCCAGGAGACTCTACTCAAACGATATACGGTTTAGCTTTTGACATTGGTTCTACTTCTGTTGTAGGGTATTTGTTTGATTTGAAAACCTATGAACAGGTTGGGATTAGCTCTAGGCTGAATAAGCAAACAAGCATCGGCGGCGATGTCATCAGTAGAATCGACTATGCTATCTCTAATCCAGATGGTTTAAGAAGATTAAACAAACTGGTTGTTGAATCAGTAAATGAAATCATTGAAAATATTTGTACAGAAAACAATATTGATAAAAATAATATTTACCAAGCAAGTTTCTGTGGTAATAGCACTATGCAGCACTTGTTTTTAGGTTTGTATCCAAGCAATTTAGGTTTAAAGCCTTTTAGCAGTACGACACATAGAGCTGTTTTGACAAATGCCAAAAGCCTTAGTATTAATATCAATTCTAAAGCAAAAATTAATTTCTTGCCTTTATTAGGTGGATTTGTAGGTGCAGATACTGCTGCAGTACTTCTATCTATACAAAATGATGATAAAAACAGGCTGGTTATCGATCTAGGAACCAATGGCGAACTAGGTGTAGGGAAAAATAATGATTATAAAGTCACTTCCTGTGCATGTGGACCTGCCCTTGAAGGTGCTGGTTTAGAGTATGGAATGAGGGGGACAAAAGGTGCTATTGAACGAGTAACAATAGCCAATGGTCAAGTATTTAATAAAGTAATAGGAGGAGTAAAACCTCAAGGAATTTGTGGTTCTGGAATTATCGATATCGTAGCGGAGCTATCTGAAAATAATATTGTAAATTCTGGTGGTACTTTTATAGATCCATCGAAAATAGAAGAGCCAGAATTAGCAAAGAGAGTCATCAAAACTCAAAAGGGAAAAGCATTTATCATAGCTTATGGGGAGGAAACAGAATCTGGAGAACCCCTCTTAATGACCCAGCAAGATATCCGCCAAGTTCAACTAGCGAAGGCAGCAATTTATACAGGGTGCTTAATGCTAATAGAAGAATGTGGACTAAAAGGCGAGGACCTAGAAGAAATCTTAATCGCAGGAGCATTTGGTAATTATATCGATATCAATAAAGCTCAGGCTATTGGCATGATTCCACATTTTGAAAACGTGCCTGTGTATTCCATCGGAAATGCAGCAGCAACAGGAAGCCAAATCTTCTTATTGTCAAGAGAAGAGCAAGAAGAGTGCATTAAATTAGCATCAAAAGCAGAACACATAGAAATCGCATCGAATCCAAATTTTGTTAACGGATTTATAATGAATACGAGTTTAAAATTAGATGAAGAGGACGACGAGTAAAAAGGAGATAAAGAGGACAAATGGTCCTCTTTATCTCCTTTAATTGACAATTATTGTACTTACCTATAGGCGAGGTTTTTGACCCAGGCTCCTTCCACAGTCATCCTGAGCGCTAGCGAAGGATCTTATGCTTTCACTCTGCCCAAACTATACAGTTTCCCTTTCCACAAAAAGTTCTTCCACCCAACAAGCGAATCATCCATTAATTTCCAACCCTCAAACATTGCAACTTTCTACTTTTAGCAATTGAATATTTATTAGTTTTATTGTATTATTATGTTATTAGAAATGGGGAGGATATTAAATGAAAATGAAAAAAGGATTAATCACATTACTTATTGTTGCACTTATGATTGCCTTAGTTGGCTGTAATAGCAACGAAACAACTGAAAAAGAAGAAGGACAAGGTGAAAATACAAGTAAAAGAACTCTTACTGTTGGTACAAGTGCAGATTTTCCACCTTTTGAGACGATTGATACAAAAGGGGAAATCGTAGGCTTTGATATTGACCTTGTAAAAGAAATCGGAAAAGAATTAGATGCTGAAATTGTACTTGAAAATACAGAATTTAGCGGTTTAGTTGCTGCAGTGCAAACTGGAAAAATCGACTTAGCAATTTCAGGAATGTCTGTAGATAAAGAGAGAGCAAAAAAGGTAAATTTCTCTGATCCATATTATGAAGCGTATCAAACTTTAGTCGTAAAATCTGATTCAGAAGGGATAAAAAACATGGACGAACTTACAGGTAAGATAGTAGGTTCTCAGCTGGGTACTACCAGTGATGATGTCATTATGACATTCGAAGGAGTTGAAGTCAAAAAATACAATAAAGCAACAGATGCAATACAAGACTTGAAAAATGGTCGAATTAATGCAGTAATTATTGAAGATTCTATTGCTTCTGAATTTGTTGCAAAGAATACTGAACTAAAAATTGTTACTCCTGAAGGTTTAAACACAGAAACTGTGCCTTTTGCTATGGCGCTACCCAAAGACAGTGATGATTTATTAAAAGAAGTAAATGAAGCTTTACAAAGCATAAAAGAATCTGGAAAATATGATGAGTTACTTTCTAAATGGAACCTAGTTAAATTCGAGAAATAATTAATAATAGGATATAATGAAACAGGTAAGAGATATAGGGCAGTAGGTTTTTATGCTGTCCTAGGATCTGACTTATCTGTTTTTTATCGTAGATTAACAGATAATTTCTCATACAACAGAAAGGATGAAATACATGGATTTTGCTTCAATGGCTCAGTATGCGCCACTGTTTGTGGAAGGTTTGAAGGTTACTGTTCAGATCGCTTTTGTGGCAGTAATTATTGGGGCTATTCTAGGTTTAGTTGTAGCTCTTGGAAAATTGTCGGCGAATAAGGTTATTTCTTTTATAGCGACAACGTATATACAAATTATTAGAGGAACACCCGTACTAGTGCAGTTGTACATTATATACTATGCAACATACCCACTTTTTGGATTTAATATTCCACCTTATATTGCAGCAGTAGCTACCTTTGGTTTGAATAGTTCAGCTTATGTAGCAGAAATTATTCGAGCAGGGATTCAGGCTGTAGATTTTGGACAAATGGAAGCTGGGCGTTCTTTAGGTTTGCCTCATGGTATGGTCATGAGATATATTATTATTCCCCAGGCAATCAAAAACATCTTGCCAGCTCTGGGAAATGAGTTTGTCGTTTTATTAAAAGAAACTTCTGTCGTGTCCATTATTGGAACGACTGATTTAGTGCGACAAGCAGATATCATTAAAGCTGCAACCTATAGTAATTTTGAGCCTTATATTATTATTGCACTTATTTATATTGTTTTGGTATTAGGTTTATCTACATTGATTAACCAATTGGAAAGGAGGTTGAAACGAAGTGATTACCGTTAAAAATCTCCATAAATCCTTCGGAAACTTGCAAGTTCTCAAAGGAATCGATCAAGAAGTAAAGCAGGGAGAAGTAGTAGTCGTCATCGGTCCAAGCGGTTCAGGTAAGAGTACTTTTTTAAGATGTATCAATTTGCTTGAACAACCTACAAAAGGTCAGATCATCATTGATGGCGACGATATTACAGATTCTAAGGTAAACATTAACAAGGTAAGGGAAAAAGTAGGAATGGTATTTCAACACTTTAATCTTTTTCCTCATCTGACTATTTTAGAGAATGTGACCTTAGCACCTATAAAATTAAAGGGAATGTCAAAGGAACAAGCTACAGATTTAGCAAAGAATCTACTCAAAAAGGTAGGACTAATAGATAAGATTGACACTTATCCTGTTCAATTATCAGGTGGTCAAAAACAAAGAATTGCCATCGCTCGTGCCTTAGCCATGGAACCTGAAGTAATGCTCTTTGATGAGCCAACTTCAGCTCTTGATCCTGAAATGGTTAAAGAGGTACTAAGCGTTATGAAGGACTTAGCCTTAGAAGGGATGACTATGATGGTCGTAACTCATGAGATGGGCTTTGCAAGAGAAGTGGGAGATCGAATTCTTTTTATGGATGAAGGCAAAGTAGTAGAAGAAGCGAGCCCTGATCAACTATTCAACCATCCAAAGCACTCTCGTTTAAAAGAGTTTTTGAGTAAAGTACTTTAGAAATAAAGGAGATAATCCAAAGGATTATCTCCTTTATTTCTAAGCTGAAGAGCGGAAAGGAAAACCATTATCTCACCTAAAGGCGAGTGTGATCTTTTCAGCTTTCAACATTCGGTTTTCTGTCAAAAGTTTTTCCCGTCCAACTGTCTAAATTAAGCAGCAGTAGAGAATGTTCGATTGTACATAAAAATAATTTGTAGTATGATAAATGTATTAGATTAATTACTATACATGGAGGATATTATGACATTACATGAAAAATATAATCGTTTAAGAAATATATTAAAGGAAGCAGGAAGTGGGGCTGTAGCTTACTCTGGAGGAGTAGATAGTACTTTTTTATTGACAGTTGCTTATGATGTGTTGGGGGATCAAGTTATAGGTGTTACGGCTCGCTCTTCTACATATCCTGAGAGAGAATATAATGAGGCAAAGAGCCATGCAGAAAAATTAGGGGTAAGACATATTACTATCGTATCTGAAGAGCTAGAAATTGAAGGTTTTTCTAAAAATCCAGTAAACCGCTGTTATTTTTGTAAGGCAGAGCTTTTCTCAAAGGTCAAGTCACAGGCTGATAAGTATGGTTTGAAGCATGTCTTTGATGGCTCTAATTTGGATGATACAAGTGATTATAGACCAGGAATGAAGGCAGCTAAGGAGCAAGGGGTTATTAGTCCTCTAAAGGAAGCAGGATTTACAAAAGACGATATTCGAAAACTATCTAAAGAGCTTGATGTACCTACTTGGGATAAACCTGCTTTTGCTTGCCTTTCCTCAAGATTTCCTTATGGAAAAGAAATTACTGCAGAAAAACTCTCTATGGTAGAAAAAGCAGAACAGTATCTCTTAGATATGGGATTTAGACAAATAAGAGTAAGACACCACGATGAAATCGCCCGCATCGAAGTAGAGCCAAATGAAAGAGCAAAGTTTTTTGACGTAAATAAGATGGACCAAATCGGAAATGAATTTAGAAAAATTGGTTTTAAGTACGTAACACTTGATATTTTAGGGTATCGAACTGGAAGCATGAATGAAGTTCTTTCAGAAGAAGACAAGAAAATATAGCAACTAGCGGCCAGCATAGCTACCTCCGGTAGCTTTAAGACCCGAGAGAAAAGCTGACCTAAAAGGAATACCAGAGAGGTGACATAATGAGCGAAGAGTCTTTAAGAAATTTATTAGAAGATATTAAGTCAGATAAAGTAAGTATTGATGAGGCGGTAGAAAGCTTAAGGCAATTGCCTTATAAGGACCTAGGCTTTGCAAAGGTAGATCATCATCGTGAATTAAGACAAGGTTATCCTGAAGTGATCTACTGTGCAGGAAAGACGCCAGAGCAGGTTCAAAGCATTGTGGAGGCTATGATTTCAAGAGGAAGCAATATTATCGGCACAAGGGCTGATGAAACCATGTTTAATGTAGTCAAAGAAATTTGCGATAAAGCCATTTACCATAAGTCCTGCAAGATGATTACAATTGAAAACCATAAGATTACTCTAACAAATTCCTATATTGCCGTAGTAACTGGGGGTACATCGGATATCCCAGTCGCTGAAGAAGCAGCTATAACCGCAGAAATCTTAGGAAATAAAGTGGAAAGAGTCTATGATGTAGGAGTAGCAGGGATACACAGATTATTTGATAAATTAGACATTATTACTGGCGCAAAGGTAGTCATCGCTGTAGCAGGCATGGAAGGTGCACTGGCAAGCGTATTAGGAGGTTTAGTATCCAAGCCTGTTTTAGCTGTTCCAACTAGTGTTGGTTATGGTGCTAATTTTGGCGGATTAGCCGCACTTTTAGCCATGTTAAACAGTTGTGCCAGCGGGACAGCTGTAGTCAATATCGACAATGGCTTTGGCGCAGGATATATGGCAAGTATAATTAATCAATTGTAATTTTAAATAGACATTATTTAGTATTGACAAAATTTACTGTAATATGATATATTTTAATCAATCATATGAAACTAAGAAGGTTTCTGATAGTTAGAGTAAATACACCAACACAAGATATTTTTATTTTTGATTGAAAGACCATGAAGGTTAAGCTGCAATTGAATGCAGTGCTCTTTATGGTCTTTTCTTGTCGGGCAAAACCCGCATAGCGTGTTTTGTCCAAGGTTTTATACACGAACAAGGGGGGATAATATTTTGAAAAAAGATTTAATCCGTGTAATGTTAATTGCAATCATGGTACTCAGTTTGCTTGTAGGATGTTCTAGCCAACAAACGAATGTTAGGAAAGAAGAAACCAATGAAAAAGAAGTAAAAAAAGATTCTATAGTCATGGCCATAGGTTCAGAACCGGATGGAGGATTTGATCCAGTTATTGGCTGGGGAAGATACGGTAGTCCATTGATTCAAAGTACTCTCGTAGAGACAAACGCTGATATGAAAATTGTAGGTGACTTAGCTAAAGATTATACCGTTAGTGAAGACGGCTTAACCCTTACTTTTAATCTTAGGGATGATGCTTATTTTACAGATGGTGAACAAGTTACAGCAGATGATGTAGTATTTACATATGAAACGGCTAAGAAAAGCAATTCTATTGTAGATTTTACTGTATTGGAAAAAATTTCTGCAAAAGATGATTTTATAGTAGAAATGAAATTAAAAAATCCAGAATCTACATTTATTTATAGCATTGCAAAGACGGGTATTGTTCCAGAACACGCTTATTCTAAAACTTATGGAGACAATCCTATAGGAAGTGGACCTTTTAAATTTGTTCAATGGGACAAAGGACAACAACTAGTTCTTGAAGCGAATGAGGATTACTATGGCACTGTTCCTAAAATGAAAAAAGTAACGGTTTTATTCATGACAGAAGACACAGCATTAGTAGCTGCAAAAGCTGGTCAACTTGATGTAGCGATGACCGTACCAAGCCTTGCTACAGATGAAATCGAAGGTATGACTATATATAAGGCAGCTACCATCGATAATAGAGGGCTTACACTTCCCGTAGTTCCTGCTAAGGGCGAAAAGACAGAAGACGGTTATCCAATAGGTAATAATGTTACATCTGATATTGCCATTCGAAAAGCATTATCTTATGGTATTAACCGAGAGAAATTAGTAGATGAAGTCTTAAATGGATACGGTACTCCTGCTTATACAGAGTCTGATGACATGCCTTGGTTTAATGAAGAATCAAAAGTTAAATACGATGTAGAAAAAGCAAAAGAATTGTTAGAAGAAGCTGGATGGGTCGATAAGGATAATGACGGCATTCGAGAAAAAGGAAATCAAAAGGCAGAATTTAATCTTATTTACTCTTCTGGTGATTCTGTAAGACAAGGTCTTGCTTTAGCAGCTACTGCTCAGGCAAAGAAATTAGGCATTTCTATTATAGTAGAAGGCATGAGTTGGGATGAAATTGACAAGAGAATGTACGAAGATGCTGTACTGATGGGATGGGGAGATCAAAACCCTATGGAAACATATCTATTGTATCACAGCAGCAATAAAGGACAACCAAACTACTATAATCCAGAGAATTTTGATAATCCTATTGTAGACAAATACTTAGAAGAAGCTTTGAAAACATCCGATCAAGAAAAGGCAAACGAATTATGGAAGAAGGTACAGTGGGACGGAAAAACAGGAACATCTGCTTTAGGCGAGGCACCTTGGGTTTGGCTTGTAAATGTTGACCATCTATATTATGTAAGGGAAGGTATTGACGTAGGAGAACAAAAAATACATCCTCATGGTCATGCTTGGCCATTGGTGGCGAATTTAAGAGATTGGAAATGGACAGAATAAAAAAGATTGGATGAACAGTATGAACATAACCCATTACATCATTAAAAACTTTATGAAAATGATTTTGCTTATTGTATTAGTTTCCGTTGTAACTTTTACTCTAGCAGTAAATTCACCTATTGATCCTATAAGACAGTACATAGGAACGGGAACCGTAACAGATGATCAAAGAGATTCTATTGAAGAGTATTGGGGGTTAAATGATACAAAGGCGGAGAGATTTGTAAAGTGGTCTACAAATCTCCTCCACGGAGATTTTGGAGATTCTATTATTTTTCGAAAAGGGGTATTAAGTGTAATCTCGGAGAAGGCAGGAAGCTCCCTCTTCTTAATGTTAAGCACATTTACTTTAACAGGGATTCTAGGTTATATAATAGGATTGTTTATGGGGAGATTTCGCGATTCTATAGGAGATCGAATATTAAAATCCATATGTATAACCTTTTCTGCTACACCTACCTTTTGGGTAGGCATGCTCATGTTGATTATATTTTCTGTAAAGCTAGGGATTTTTCCTATTGGATTTAGTATGCCTATAGGTGTTCGTGCTGATGAAGTTAATATATTTGATAAAATTTATCATACGATACTCCCAGCCCTTACCCTAACCTTAGTATTTATTCCTAATATAGCACTGCATACTAGAAGCAAGGTCATTGAAGTTTTAGAAAGTGATTATGTACTATTTGCAAAGGCTAGAGGAGAAAGCCAAAAATCCATTATGAAAAACCATGTCATAAAGAATACAGTCCTTCCTGCAATCACCATTCAATTCGGTTCCTTTAGTGAAATATTTGGAGGAAGTGTTTTGGCGGAAAATGTATTTTCCTATCCGGGTTTAGGCACCACTATTGTAACGGCTGGTCTAGGCGGAGATATTCCCTTGTTGCTTGGCATTACGATTATTATTTCCATATTCGTTTTTATTGGCAATTTTATAGCAGATCTTCTCCACTTATTTATTAATCCAATGATTCGAGAGGAGGAGATATAGATGAATAGGCGAAAGAAAAGCAAAATTATTCTAGTGATTATAGTAGCGTTTGTCTTACTAATCATGATTTCAGGCTCAATGATAACGGATGAAATGTTAGCCCCTGATTTTTCACAAAAGAATCAACTGCCTTCTCTAAAGCATTTCTTTGGAACAGATTGGCTGGGAAGAGATATGTTTTTACGAACGATCAAAGGATTACAAAACAGCATTATTATCGGTTCTATAGCTTCTTTAATAAGTTCAATCATCGCTTTAATCGTAGGAGGCTTAGCTGGAACCATGCCCAAATGGGTAGATCATATCGTTCGAATTGTCATCGATTTGGTAATGGGTATTCCTCACTTGATTCTTATCATTTTGATTTCAGTACTTGCAGGTCGAGGGGTGAGAGGATTGCTCATAGGAATAGCCTTGACCCACTGGACATCCTTAGCACGAATTGTACGAAGTGAAGTCCTTCAAGTACGCAATGACCACTATGTATTGGTATCGAGGAGGTTTGGAAAGAGCAATTTTTATATCTTTAAAGAGCATATGATACCTATTGTCTTACCTCAATATATTATTGGATTAGTACTGACTTTTCCACATGCAATCCTTCATGAGGCATCTGTGACTTTCTTAGGATTTGGATTATCTCCTGAAGCACCAGCAATTGGCATTATTCTATCTGAAAGTATGAAGTATTTAGTTAATGGAGTATGGCATTTGGCTTTTTTTCCAGGTTTGTCTTTAGTATTATTAGTGCTTTTAATAAACAAATTAGGCGAGAATCTATCCCTACTGTTAAATCCCTATTTAGCTCGTGAATAAAGAAAAATAATAGAATGGAAGGATCCTATGAAAAGACCATTACTTGAAATAAATAATTTATCTGTTGGATTTAGAATGAACGGATCAAAACAAAAGCAAAGTTGGGCTGTTAATGACTTATCCATAAGGGCCTATCCAGGCGAAATATTGACTATTGTAGGCGCTAGTGGCAGCGGAAAGAGCGTCTTAGCTAGTGCTATCTTAGGATTATTACCGGGCAATGCCATATCAAGTGGAGAAATTATTTACGATGGAAAAAATGTAGATAAAGAATTACTTAATAAACTAAGAGGCGAAGAAATCACATTTATTCCACAGAGCATTTCTTCCTTAGATCCATTGGTAAAAGTAGGAAAGCAAGTAAGAAATTTTGCCTCAGATGACGAAACCATAAAAAAACAGAGAAAAATCTTTAAAGAATATGGATTGAACAGAAGTGTGGAAAAAACATATCCCTTTCAGTTGTCGGGAGGGATGGCTCGAAGAGTGCTTATTTCGACAACTGTGATGAAAAATCCTAGATTGATTATAGCGGACGAACCAACGCCAGGTCTAGATATTCAATCCGCTAAAAAAACTATGGATTATTTTAAAAATTATGCCAAGAAAGATAAAGCTATTATATTGATCACGCACGATATCGATTTGGCCATCCATTACTCAGATAAATTAGCTATCTTCTATGGAGGACAAATTGTTGAAATAACAAAGGCAAAGTATTTTCACCAAGGAATCCAATACCTGAAACATCCTTATACGAGAGCATTATATAGATCACTACCAACAAACGGTTTTAAGCCTATACCCGGTTCTCAACCGATTCCTGATAAAGACGATCAAGGCTGTATATTTAGAGACCGATGTGAGTGCAAGGTGCAAATCTGTGATAGTAGTGTAAATACTCAAAAATTTGAAGATGAAATGGTGAGATGTAATGTCGATTTTACAAGCGAAAAATATAGGCTTCCAGTATAAAAATAATAGAATGATTTTAGAAGATGTCAATTTTAGCGTAAACTCTGGGGAGAGAGTAGGATTAGTAGCTAAGAGTGGTTATGGAAAAAGCACCCTTGCAAAAATTCTAGCTGGACATTTAACGCAGACAAAAGGGACGATTTCCATA
>NZ_CALNCS010000163.1 GCF_937875145.1 Alkalibaculum bacchi
CCAAAAACAATTGTAGAGACTACATATTTAGTCAATATGGAAAAGAATACGTAGGTGATGAAAACAAGACTAAGAAAAAAGGGAAAAATATACAGGACGCTCATGAAGCCATCCGACCTACTACTATGGAATTAGAGCCTATAAAGGTAAAAGATTCCTTAAAGCGAGATCAATACAGGCTATACAAATTAATTTGGGATCGTTTTGTAGGAAGTCAAATGGCCAATGCCCAGTACGATACTTTAAGTGTTAACATAGATTGTGGAGATTACAATTTTAGATCAACTGGCTCTAAACTCGTATTTCAAGGATTTATGAGGATTTACGGCTATGATGGACAAGACAATTCAGAGGAAGAAAAAAACAAAATTCCTCATCTTTTAGAAAAAGAAGTTGTAGGATTAAAAGATATCAGTAAAGAGCAGAAATTTACTTCTCCGCCCGCTAGATTTACGGAAGCATCTCTAGTAAAAATATTAGAAGAGAAGGGGATAGGAAGGCCTAGTACCTACTCTCCAACCATACAGACCATATTAAATCGAGGTTATGTAGAAGTTGAGGACAAGAAGCTTCACCCTACAGAGCTAGGATTTATAGTAACAGAGCTTATGGAGACCTATTTTAAAGATATTGTAGATGTAGAATTTACAGTGGGTATGGAAGCTTCATTAGATGAGATTGCCGATCAAAATGTTCAATGGCAGGATATTATTGGAGATTTCTATAGCAACTTTGAAAAAGATTTAAAATATGCAGAAGAAGTCATGGAAGAAAGAAAGATAGAAGACCCTGTTTCCGATGTAGAGTGTGATAAATGCGGAAGGCTGATGGTCATTAAAACGGGAAGGTATGGCAAGTTTTTAGCTTGCCCAGGATTTCCAGATTGTAGAAATACAAAGTCATTCTTAGAAGAACTAGGTGTCAAGTGTCCAGATTGTAAAGAGGGAGAACTAGTCGTAAGAAGGACGAAAAAAGGAAGAACCTTTTACGGATGTAGTAATTATCCTGAGTGCGAATATACCTCATGGGATCGCCCTATACCTGAGAAATGTCCGAAATGTCAAGGGATATTGCTCCAAAAAGGCTATGGAAATCGCAAAAAGGTTTATTGCCCTAGTGAAGAGTGCGGATATGTACAAAAATAGCACCTAAGGTGCTTTTTTTGTGCAGGGAATTATGAATATAAACTGTAAATATTATATTAAGATGCTGGTTTTAGTATAGAAAATATGAAATAGAAGTATTCCTCACTGATGAAAAACTATAGTAAGAAAGACGAATGTTTGGTGAAATATATTAATAAATGTTCGCAAAAACATATTGCAATTGCTTGACTTTTCTGATAATATTCAAATGTATGATTATGAGGAAAGAGAGTGTAAGATATATGAATAATAGATACGATGTGATTATCGTTGGTGCAGGTCCTGCTGGAATCTTTTGTGCTATGGAGCTAATGAGCCAAAACGAAAACTTAAAGGTGCTTATGTTTGAAAAAGGTAATTCAATCGAAAAGAGAATCTGCCCTAAGAGAAAGACAAATGTATGCATTGGCTGTAAACCTTGTAATATAACTACAGGTTTTGCTGGAGCAGGTGCTTATTCTGATGGAAAATTATCTCTTTCTCCAGATGTAGGTGGAGAACTTCCATCATATATAGGGTATGAACAAACAGAAGAATTAATTAAATATTGTGATGATATTTATTTAGAGTTTGGTGCAGATCATAAAGTATATGGTGTAGATAAGCAACAAGAAATTGAAAATATACGTAAAAAAGCCATCAAAAGCAATTTAAAGCTTATTGAGTGTCCAGTAAGACATATGGGTACAGAAGTAGGATATACAATATACGGAAACTTACAAAAGGCCTTAATTGATAAAGGCGTTACAATTAAATTTAGAAATCCAGTAAAAGAGTTTATCATCGAAGACCAAAAAATAATAGGTGTACAAGCAGATGATAATTACTATGCAGATAAAGTTGTAATAGGTGTAGGCAGAGATGGTTCTGAATGGTTTAGCGATGTCTGCAAAAGATATGGAGTAGATACTGTAGTCGGAAAGGTCGACATTGGCGTACGAGTAGAGTGTAGAAATGAAGTCATGGAAGAAATTAATGAATCTTTATATGAAGGTAAACTGGTTTACTATACACCTACATTTGATGATAAGGTAAGGACATTTTGTTCAAATCCTGGCGGTGTAGTTGCTACAGAGATTTATGATAATAATTTGGCTGTGGTTAATGGTCACAGTTATAAAGCAGATGAATTAAAAACTAATAATACAAATTTTGCATTATTGGTTTCAAAGGGATTTACAGAGCCCTTTAATTCACCTATAGCATATGGTAAACATATTGCTGGACTAGGAAATATGCTTTCAGGAAATAAGATTATCGTTCAAAGATATGGAGATTTTAGACGTGGCAGAAGGACTACAGTAGAGCGATTATACCGAAATAATATTCAACCTACTCTAAAGGATGCAGTGCCAGGAGATTTATGTTTGGTATTGCCTTATCGCATATTAAAAGATATTGACGAGATGCTCATTGCTCTAGATCATGTAAGCCCAGGCCTTACTAGTGATGAAACTCTTTTATACGGCGTAGAAGTCAAATTTTACTCTAACCAAGTTAAAGTAGATGATTCTTTTGAAACAAATATAAAAAATATGTATGTATTAGGCGATGGCGCAGGTATTACAAGAGGCCTAATGCAAGCCTCAGCAAATGGCGTTTATGTGGCAAGAGAAATAATAAAACAACAATAATTTAATTACAATTAAATACGCTAATAAGTATTGAAGTACTAACTTTAATCAGAATTGTTTTTATTGATGAAAAGAAAATAAGTGATATAATGGTCTAAGAAAACAAGCAACCTATGGGGTTGCTTGTTGTTGTATGGAATGAGCTTGCTCGGACGGAAAATGACTTTGCGTAATGAACAATTTATAATTGGAAATTTAGAATTAAAAGAGTATAAAACCTTCAATGAACAATGAATACTGAACATTGAACAGTACAAATATGCGACTTTTATTACCCTTCCAAATTATTCGTTATTCATTGTTCCATGTTCATTGTTTACTGCGACGTAAGTCGCATACTTGACCACCTGACCACCTTAGAAAGGAGGAAAAAACATGTCTGAAAATGGAAAATGCTATCTTGTAGCTACGCCAATAGGAAATTTAGAAGATATAAGCTATCGTGCGGTTCGAATTTTGAAGGAAGTAGATATGATTGCTTGTGAAGATACACGAAATACCATTAAATTATTAAATCATTATAATATAAAGTCAAAAATGATTAGTTATCATCAACACAATGAAAAAATGAGATCCGAATACTTATGCCAATTAATACAAGAAGGAAAAAATATTGCCATTGTATCCGATGCAGGCATGCCTGGGATCTCGGATCCAGGTGTAACGATGGTGCAAGCCTGTATTGAGAGAAATATTACCGTAGAGATTGTCCCTGGCGCAAGTGCATCGATTAGCGCTCTTGTATTGTCTGGCCTAGATACTACTAGCTTTTACTTTAAGGGATTCTTATCTACAAACAAGAAAATACGCAGAGAAGAATTAGCAAAACTTCGCTTTTTAGAATGCACTTTGATTCTTTATGAAGCGCCCCATAAATTGTTAGAAACATTAGAAGATCTTCAAGAACACTTAGGTGATAGAAAAATATCGATTGCAAGGGAATTGACGAAGCTCCATCAAGAAGTAATTCACGGACATATTTCCCGGGGAATAGAGCATTTTCGACAAAAGGAACCGAGAGGAGAATTTGTTCTTGTGGTAGAAGGTCATATTCCTGAAATCGAAGAACATAACTGGAAAAACATAAGCTTAGAAGAACATTTTGAGTTTTATATAAACAAAGGAATAGATCGAAAAGAAGCCATAAAGCTAATAGCAAAAGACAGAGAATTACCAAAGAGAGAGATTTACGAGCAACTTATGAAGAAGTAACTAGCTGAAAGCTGAATGTGGAAAGTGGAAGACTCTCCTTTGAGCGAGGTAAAGACATTAAAATATAATGAAAAACCTTCAATGAAGATTGGATATCGAATATAATATGAATACACACAAATACAATTTAATAGATTGTAAATAATAAATAAAATCTTAGCATCCATAGGTAGCCATCGTGGTTACACTGTAGTTGCCTAATGGCTGATTGCAACCATTACGTAGACATGAGCGCAGCATCCAAATTGGCAAGCCATTGAATGCCCATCTCGTGTCTACTGCGATTGCGAGCAGCTTACTTCACAAAAATAAAGAACTTCCGAAGAAGTTCTTATTTTTGTAATTGCTCCAAGCAATCTGGACAAATGTTCTTACTTTTAAAGTTTGTAATATCTTTTGCGTTCCCGCAGAAGATACATGCAGGCTCATATTTTTTTAATAAAACAAAATTCCCATCAACATAAATTTCCAAAGAATCCTTGATATCAATATCTAGTGTTCTTCTTAATTCAATAGGAATAACGATCCGCCCCAACTCATCAACTTTTCTGACGATACCTGTAGACTTCATCTTCAGCAAATTCTCCCCTCTTTATACAAATTTCGACATTGTACTGAACAATTATATCAGATAAAATATGACAATTCAATGCTATATAATAAAGTAAAAGGGAATTACATTATGGATTTGCAAAAAAAAGTGTCATATTGAGTGAAATAATCGATACATTTACTAAGAGGTAGGTGTTTATATGATTAATAGTATATGGTTTTATATGATTGTGGTAAGTATAATATATGGGCTTTTCAACGGGAACGTTAAGCAAATAACGGAAGGCGTCATTGCATCATCTGTTCAAACAGTAGAGATGTGTATTACCTTTATAGGAGTATGGGCTTTGTGGTTAGGATTAATGGAGATTGTAAAAAAATCTGGTTTAATTCAAGTTCTATCTAGTATGATGTATCCCATTATAAAAAGGCTTTTTCCCGAAGTGCCTAAGGATCATCCAGCATTAGGCTCTATCGCCCTGAATTTTTCAGCAAATATGCTTGGTTTAGGAAATGCTGCAACTCCCTTTGGATTAAAAGCTATGAAGGAATTGCAGGAGCTCAATAAAGATAAAGAAGTAGCTACAGATGCTATGTGTATGTTTTTAGTCGTCAATACTTCTTCCATACAATTGATACCCACTACAGTTATTGCCTTAAGAGCATCATTAGGGTCTATGGAGCCCACATCAATTATAATATCTAGTCTAATAGCTACTACGATATCTACAATAATTGGGGTAATAGTAGCGCTAACTCTACGAAGAAGGAGTGATAAGAGGGAAAGGAATAAAGCATATGCTTGATTACATATCTGATGCTTTAATACCCATCATTATATTATTAATTCTTCTCTATGGTAAAAAGAAAAAAGTAAATATGTACGATGTCTTTGCTGAAGGGACGAAAGAGAGCATCAATACGGCATTATCCGTATTTCCTAATCTCATAACTATGTTAATTGCCATAGGGATCTTTCGAAATTCGGGATTATTAGATTTTATTATTTCCCTATTATCTCCTGTATTAAATACACTCCAAATCCCAGAGGAGATCCTGCCCCTCGCCATAATGAGGCCAATATCTGGTTCCGGTAGCACAGCAATTTTATCGGATATCCTAATTAACAATCATCCAGATAGTCTAGTAGGCAAGATGGCGTCTACTATGATGGGTTCTACAGAAACGACCTTTTATGTTATTGCATTGTATTTAGGTTCGATAGGTGTAAAAAAACACAAATACACACTAAAAGCTTCATTGCTCGCCGATTTATCGGGGATGGTTGCATCTATAGTAATTAGTTATATATTGTTTACATAGCTTTTTATATTTTAATAAAAGAGCAGTCATGACAATAGAAAAGTCCTACTTTTTCTGCTTAGCTACTATTTAAGTTGCCTTTATATGTAAAGATAGAAGTTTTAACCAATGAGGCTTGACCCCAGACCCTGATTGCGGATAGCTAAAAAACGCGTGGGCATATTGGAAATGATTGACAAAGCGTTTAGCCTAAATTAGAATGAAATACATATAATAAAATATTTATATATTGATAGAGGCATAGAGATCTAAAATGACCGAAAAGTAGGCACAGGGGGAATTTATTATGACATATCGATTGGCTATATGCGATGATGAAGAGATCATACGAACTGTTTTAAAAAAATATATACACGAAATTTGCCAAGAAGAGCATATACAAGTTCTAATAGAATCCTATGAAAATCCTATGGAATTATTAAATCAAATCCAGAAATATCCTGAAAGATACGATCTAATATTTCTAGATGTAGATATGCCTGAGATTAACGGAATAGAAACCGGAAAGAGAATAAAAGAGGTAAATGAAGATGTTCTCATTATCTTTGTAACTGCTCATGATAAATATGCACTAAAAGCATTTGAGGCAGATGCTTTTCAGTATATGTTAAAACCTGCCAGAAAAGATAAACTAAGAGTGCTTTTGCGCAAGTGCCATCGTATATTAAGCAAAATAAATAGAGAGGAACAGGAGTTTATTAACATACAGGAGGGAGAGAGATACACAAAAGTATTTTACAAAGATATTATTTATTTTGAAAAGTATAAAAATAAGGTCCGCATTATCTGTGAAGAACAGGAATACGCACCCTATCTTACACTACGAGAATTAAAAGAGATGCTAAATGAAGGCCCTTTTGTACAATGTCATCAGAGCATTATAATACATAAAGACAAAATCACTGAATTTAAAAATAATAAGATAGTAATCCTTAATGACAAATATACCCTTTCGGTAAGTAGACCTTATATTAAGGCAATTAAGGATATTTTTTTAGATTTATTAAGGAGGTAAACAATGTTATGATTATCTCAGAAGAAATTATGAGTTTTCTTCTTTTCCTCATGGAAGCCATAATTCTTATGAAGTATATAAAAGCACAGCTCACATCAAAATATAGGTACGAATTTAGCCCATTATATGCTGGCATCATTGCTTTAATGGGTTTTTTACTTAGGCAAATTGGCACAGTGGGAACCCCTATCTTTCATATAGGTATATTTATTCTCATTTATTTTTCATATCTTAATACAATTCAAGAAAAGCTTGTGACCCTTGGCACTTTTTTACTTCTAAATATGGCCATTGAGATTATAGTGATACTTCTATTTATCAGTGAATTTGACATATCTATGACAGAAATTATAGAAATTAGTTTCATAAGTCTTGAGGCCATTGTCATTTCAAAAATAATATTGTTATTAGTCATCACGTATCTTACTCATAGAAAAAAGAATAAACTACATCCTATATCTGTATTAACAAATAAGTCAATGATTATAAAGATAGTTGGGTTTGTTTTGATAATAAATTTTATTTTATTTCTTGTCTTGAATATCTATAAAACAAATCCTATAGAAATCAATGATCACATCTATTTATTGCTACTAAGTTGTGCAACTATTTGCTTTTTATCTGTAAATATTTACGAGGAACTTATAAAGGAATCAGAGAATCAAATAAAATTAAGGCTACTATTGCAACAAAAGGAAGCAGAATACAAATACAATCAAGAAATAGCAGTGACGGTAGATAGTGTCAGGGCAATCAAACATGATATATCAAATCATTTATTTGCAATTAGTGCCTATATTCAATGTAAAGAAAATGAAAAAGCCATACAATACATTGAAAAGATCGCAGAGCCTATAGAATCGATTAACAATCTGCTTAATATAAGCCACCCAGTGATTGCATCCGTTTTATACGTAAAAACCATGCTTGCAGAAAAGAACGAAATTATTTTTATAACAAAGATTGATTTGCAAGATGAAATCTTGATAGAAGATATAGACCTTACTATACTGTTGGGAAATATACTAGACAATGCTATTGAATCTTGTGAGCAAGTAGCGACACAAGAAAAAAGAATAGAGCTGTCTTTAGGGAGCAAAAGAAACTACTTTTATATAGATTGCATTAACACGTTAAATCCTAAAGAGATAAAGTACAAAGCCAATCAATTACAAACTACAAAAAAAGATACTTTATATCATGGTGTTGGTCTGAAAAACATCCAAATTGTTGTAGATAAATATGAAGGGGATAAGAATATTACCATCACAGA
The DNA here is from genome assembly GCF_937875145.1 of Alkalibaculum bacchi. GTDB lineage: Bacteria > Bacillota > Clostridia > Eubacteriales > Alkalibacteraceae > Alkalibaculum > Alkalibaculum bacchi_A. The sequence continues at coordinate 8,155 of NZ_CALNCS010000163.1, forward strand.
TGATGAATTTAAAATAAAGATTACCTTAAAAAACCTAAAATAAACTCATCAGTAAAAAGTATATCCTTTTTTGGATATACTTTTTTTTCCATAAAAGAGTCAAAACACCACGTTAAAAAGGCTAAATACCACATGCCTCTTGTATTTTAGTGATAGTTTATTATACTGAAAATAGTAAGTGGTACTATAGAACAACGAACGACTTAAGGAGATGGATTAATGAATAAAAGTGTAAGTATTAGTAAGCAAATACTTATTTTTTTATGTATTGTACTTCTATTTAGTATGACATCTTGTCAAAAAGAAATGTCATATTTTGAAGATATACACATAGGTATGTCACGAAATGAAATTATGGAACGAAATAAAGACTTAAAAGATCCGCAAATATCAGAAGAGGATTACATCGTATATAAGGATATAAAATACAATAGCTTAAGTGGAGAAACAAGTTATACATTCGACAGGGATGGAGAGTTAATACATTCGAGTATTATTTTTATTGCTAAGGAAAAGGAGTCGCCACAAATCTATAACAAATTAGTAAAAGATCTCTCAATAGAATACGGAGAATCTACTACATTATATGAGAACACAACAATGTGGAAAATAGAGGATCATGAAAAAGAGGGCTATATTCTTTGCCTCTTAGACAGGATCAATGATAATATTTCACTCATAATGTGTACACCAGAGATTTACGATTGGATTGTCACCTTTAAATCAGTTAGCTCTCAGCGGATAGAATAAGTTAAAAAATTGTTGCATATTGGAATAAATGCATAGGGAATTATGTGATAAAAATGTATACAGTGCTAATACAGTAGTATTTAACTTGAATAGGAGGGGCAAGGGATGTATAAAATAGGTTTATTATTAGTAATGATTCTTGCAACTTTACTAATGATTGTCACCTGGACTCTATTTAAACGGAAAAAGCAAAAATTAGTTAGTTTATTATTCATTCCATATTTCTTTTATTTTTTTATATTGCCTTCACTTGGTACTGAAATTCAAGTGTTAGAGGACTATTTGAATAAGCAAATATATACTTTTTCACTTGGATTCTTTTTTATACACATCATATTTACAATGATGATTATTACAAACATGATGAAAGAATAAATTAAAACAGCTGTTTTCTTTTATATTATGACGACTACTGAAAATAATGCCGAAGGTAGTAAATAAATACAAAGGCTTTACTATCATCACTCTATAAAAACCATCTTAAAAGATTAACAAAATAACCTCCCCCTATAAAAAGGTATATCTCTCGTGGATGTACCTTTTTTGAAAAAACTGTAAAAACTGTAAAAATACCACGTCAAAACGACCAAATGCCACATCCCCCTTGTTTTTTAACAATATTTAGTTATACTAGAAAGAAATTATGAATATAGCGCGAACAATACAATATTGTTAGATAAAATGGAGTGACAGCATGAAATACATATTTGTAAAACAACATGATACGACAGATTGTGCGGCAGCATGTTTGGCAATGGTGTGTCTGTATTATAAAAAAGAAACTACAATAACGAAACTTAGAGATATGATGGGGACTGATTTAAAAGGTACAAATCTTATCGGTTTGAGTAAATGTGCTGATGAGCTAGGATTTTCTTCCCAAGCAGTGAGGGTGGATAAGGAGGGGTTCTTAAGTAAATTTACATTGCCCTGTATTGCAAATGTTATTACTAAAGAAGGTCTCAGTCATTTTGTAGTCATATTTAAAATAACAAAAACCCACGTAATACTAGGAGATCCTGCAAAGGATTTCCTCAGGATAGAGATTGATGAGTTCTATAAGGATTTCACTGGAACCCTACTCATACTAAAGCCCAACCAAGAATTTGTAGGCGGAAAAGTCAAAGGAGAAAAGATATTCTCCAGATTTGTGAAACTCTTGCTCCCTCAAAAGAAACTCTTCATTTATTCTATTCTAGCCTCAATTATACTAACGATAATTGGTATTGTATCATCTTTATTTAACAAGATATTGATGGATGAGATACTGCCTTACAAATTAAAAAATATGCTATTGGCGGTTTTGATTGTGTTTACAGTGATTTCCATCACCCAAATTATAATCGGATACATCCGCCAGTGGATGATGCTTTATCTGTCTCAAAAGATTGATATTCCATTATTACTGGGGTATTTTGAGCATATTTACAAACTACCTATGAATTTCTTTGCAGCAAGAAAAACGGGCGATATTATTACCAGATTTAGCGATGCCTTTACCATTAAGGACATCTTTACCAATATTGCACTGACTCTGATTATGGATATTGCCATGGCATTGATTACTGGCGTGATTTTATTTCGCATGAATCCTACCTTGTTTGTCATCATATTATTTTTGACGATCGTAAGCATCGGTTTGGTCTTTATATTCAAACAACCTTATAAAAAAATTAACGAAGAACAGATGGAGCAAGCTTCCGTACTCAATTCTCAAATTATCGAGGGACTAAGAGCTGTAGAAACTATCAAGGGAAATGCCAATGAAGAAACAGAACTTGAAAATATCGAAAGAGAGTATATTAAATCTCTTCGAATTTCTCTAAAAGAAGGAATGCTTTCTAATGCACAAGGCTCCATATCAGGTCTGGTACAGACCGTTGGGAATTTTGTCCTCACCTACTTTGGCGTCATGCAGGTTATTGACAATGAAATTACCTTGGGAACCTTTATGGCATTTATGACACTGTCTGGATACTTTATGGATCCTGTAGGTCGCCTTGTAAGTTTACAATTGCAAATACAAGAGGCGAGTATATCCATGAAGCGAATGGCAGAGATTCTAGACTGTGAGAGAGAACAGGAAACTGGAATCTATCAAGATATTGAAAAGATAGAGGGAGATATTGAGGTGAAAAACATCACCTTCCGTTATGGAAATCGTAAGCCAGTGATAAAAAACCTGTCCTTCACTATCCCTAAAGGAAAAAAGGTCGCTTTAGTAGGAAGTAGTGGAAGTGGAAAGTCTACAATCGCTAAGCTTTTATTAAAATATTACGAGCCTGAAGAAGGGGAAATACGGATAGATGGAATGGACATCAGTGAAATAAGTAATGACTCCTTAAGAAAAACCATATCTTATGTCCCTCAATCCATAGAGTTGTTTTCTAAAAGTATATACGACAATATACGAGTGACAAAAATGAATTCCACACTGGATGAAGTCAAAGAAGCAGCCAAGGCAGCCGATGCCCATGAATTTATTAAAAAGTTACCTATGCAGTACTATACCTACCTAGAAGAGTCGGGAAACGGACTAAGCGGTGGAGAAAAGCAGAGGATTGCCCTCTCTAGAGCCTTTCTGAAGAAAAATGAGTTTTACATATTAGATGAGTCCACTAGTAACTTGGACTTTGCAACAGAGAACATTATATTTGACATGATTCATAATAAGTTTAAAGAAAAATCCATGCTGATAATTGCTCATAGATTATCAACTATCAAGAACTGCGATAAAATCATCGTACTGGACAATGGAGAAATCCTAGAAATGGGAAGCCATGAGGAACTTCTTGCTATGGAAGGTCAATATTATAAGCTGTGGGAAATGCAGCAGGGGAACTTTATGGTTAGAGAAGAAGAACAAGAGACATTAGAGATGAACATACCAGACGAAAATGAGATGTGCTATGAATAAGGTGACAAAGCTTAAGCGTTCACATATCAAAACATTCGATGGCCACGAATGTGGAGAAAATACAATGATAAAAAGGAGGAAAGAAAATGGAAATGTGTTATGATGGGGCATTGGTAATGCCAAGTAAGTTTGTGGTGATTGATAAAGAGGAGATGATGTATTTAGATGGTGGTAAAGTTACAACAAGCACCTACAGGACAAATTCCGGCTATCGTATGCTATATGGGGTGGCGGTTGCGTTAGGTGCAAATGCAGCATATGGAGGATATCTGTCAGCATCGATGGTAGCAACAGGAATTGGTGTACCTTTGGCTGTTTTGACGGGAGCTACAGCAGCGTGGCAAGGTTGGTATGCTGGTAAGGTGATAGATGCTGCATCTGATGCAGAAGTGCTCTTCTCTCGATACGGTAAATATAAAATTGTTTCTACAACTCTAGCAGGCATACCTACAGGTATTCGAGCAGAGAGGGCATAACGCAGTATGCAGAGTATAATTATTGCAATATGTGTAGTACTCATATTTAACATTTGTATGAGTCTATTCCTAAAGCACAATAAGAATATAAATACACCATCTGAGATTCCGGAGGCAACTCATGGCAATAATTTAACTACAAAAATTTGGGGAACTGCAATTTGGCCAACTATTATTATTATCGCAGTGGTAGCTGATAATTTATATGAGGTATTTATGCTATATTCATATTATTTGCTCCTTATGTTTATAGTGTATATCAATTATAAAAAATTTAACGTTAAGCAATAAGTATTTAATATTGAAGTAATTAATGGGATTTATAACTATAAGTTCCATTAATTACTTATTTGATATAAATGAAACATACACATTATAAAAAATCTATAATGAAATAATTAAACTAATAATACACCCTCTTTGTAAAGAAACTATTAAATAGTATAAGATTGGAGGCGATAAGCTTGTCAAAATTAAAGGTACACTTTAATAAATCATTAAAACTGTCTAATGTTTTAGTTAGGAGGTTAACCAATGAACAAGAAATTATTGAATTTAATCAGATAGTACAAAATATGGAGAACTATATAAAGGTAAAAGGTGCAATACCAGTTGGACCACTAATTCAACATACATCCTCTACTATCAATGAAAGTGGAGAAATCGGAATTGTTATGGAAATTATGATGCAATCGAATAATTTTTTACATAATATTGAACAACCATATAATATAAAGTCCATTATAAGGGTTAAAAATTGTCTTTATGTTCGATTTAGGGGTAGTGAGTCAAAATTAAATTTTGCATATGATAAAATCGGCGTAACTGCTTATGAAGAAGATATTGAACTGAAAGGAAATTCATATACTATTTTTGTAGACCAACAAGACGATAATATTGTAGCAGATGTCTTTATGGAGCGCACCGACAATGAGTAAGCAAATTAAAACCTTTGGTCAACTAAAGGACAGCAGATTATTGTACGAAGAAAAACTCCCCACTTTTGCATACTTTTTGCTTTTAACTGTTACAACGTTGATTATCTTTGTTATCCTTTGGAGTATCAAAACTCCAAAGATATACATGATTAAGGCAGGAGGCATTATCCAAAGCACCAATAAGAATTATGTTATGCCTGCCTACTCAGGGGAGATTATGAACATACATATTCAGGAAGGGTTACAGGTTGAAAAAGGAGATCTTTTACTAACGGTTAAAAGTACAGATTTAGATCTGCAAGGTGAACAGCTTAAAGGGCAAAAGGAAATTCATGAAAAGCAGATGGCACAGTTAAAGAAGTTGATTAAGTCCATTGAAGAGAACAAAAATCATTTTAGCAATAATGAAGCAGACAAGCTGTATTATAACCAATACGAAGCCTATCAAAGCCAGATTGCTCAGCAAGAATTAGATTTGAGTACATATAAAAACTACGGATATACAGATGAACAAATAGCAGGAGAAATCGTTAAGAACGAGTCTAAGATTGCAGAGATATACCACACTACATTAAAGGGGATAGAAGACTCTATCCTTCAATCCCAAAACGAATTAGATGTGATAAATGTACAACTGAGCACGGTGGATAAGGGACAAGAATCTTACCAAGTTAGAGCCAATGCTACAGGAAAAGTACATATGATGGCAGATTACAAAGAAGGCATGATAGTACAAGCTGGTAGTGCTGTGGCAAGCATTGCTTCTGAAAATGATGAGTACATAGTACAGGCTAATATCAGTGCAGGGGATGCAGCGAGAGTAAGTGTGGGTGATAAGGTTGATATTGTGGTTTCTGGCTTAATACAAACAGTCTATGGCACGATTACAGGAGAAGTTGCAAAGATAGACAGTGATATTACTATAGACAGTGAAAACAAAGAGAGCTATTTCAAAGCAGAGATTGTACCTGATTCTACCTATCTCGTCAGCAAAGAAGGCAATAAAGTAAATATCTCTAACGGAATGGCAGTAGAAACTCGGATACAATACGATCAAGTTACTTATTTCAATTATGTATTAGAATCATTAGGGGTATTGACTAGATAGGAGTTAAGTAAATGAAAAAAAAAAGACTAAGGCGCCCTGTAATTTTAGCGGCCTTATTGTTTTTAATCAATATACATATGGTGCCAGCAGAGGCAAACAACAAAATAATAAATAAAGATAGATATACTACTGGAAATATAGCCTTATTGGAGGAAAAAGCTACAGTCGAAGATATTGATTTAGGGGATTATCAAAAAGAGATGGAAGTAGGGGTAAATCAGCTCCTCATGGTCACCGTACTCCCTACCCATGCTACTGTCCAAGAAGTAAGCTACCGCTCCGGTAATGAAGGTGTTGCCACCATAAACGCTATGGGACGAATTACAGCCCTAGCAGACGGTCAAGCCGAAATATTTGTAAAAGCGGAACAAGTCGAGAAAAGCTTCACTATAACGGTAAAAGAAAAGACAATTGAAAACAAAATTGTTGTATCTGATATTGAAATTAGTGAGTTCGAAGCAGAAATGGAAGTGGAAAAAACTCAGAACATTTCTGCCGCAGTCCTGCCTTCAGATGCAGAAAATCAAACCATTACATATAAATCCACAAATCCTCAAGTAGCCACTATAAGTAGTACAGGAAAGATTACAGGAATATCAAAGGGAAGTACCACTATTCAGCTAAAAGCAGGGGGTATAACCAAAGAAGTGAGACTAACTGTAAATATTCCCACATCAAGAATCGATGTAAACGAAACCTACATAGTACTAAAAGCTGGAAACAGTTTTCAATTACAAGCCCAAGTTCTACCTATAGATGCCGAACAAACATTGACCTATCGCTCCACTAATGAGGAAGTCCTATCAGTAAACAACTCTGGATGCATTCAATCCCGAAAAACAGGAAAGGCTTCCGTGATTTTATCAAATGGAGAACTACAAAAATCTGTAACAGTTATTGTCAACAAAGACGGAATAGCGCCCACAAGCAAAATAGAAGAAAAAAACAAAAGCAAAGATTCATTGTCAGCAAATGATGAAATACTCAAGTCTTTAATAAACACAAAAGGCAAAACTGTCAGTGTAGAATCTCCCGAAGGTGAGATGATTTCAAAAGCAACATTGAAATACCTATTTGAGAACAAAAAAACATTAAATATTATGGGGAACGGATACACAGTCATCATTAAAGGGGAAGACATCGACAATTACGAAAACCCCTTATCTACACAAATATTGTTTGGAAGTAATGAGGGCGGAAGGGCTTTTGTTATCAACGATTACAAAAACCTCCCAGGCAAAATATCTTTGATTCTTTCAGAAGAAATTTTAGGCGAGGGAAAGCATCTATACCTATATAATAATGCAAAAGAAAAATATGAGCTCCTTAATACAAAAATAGACAAAGGACATCTGGAATTAGACATAGCAGGACAATATCTCATAGCAGGTAGAAAGATCTCCTCCTTTAAGCTGAGCCCCATTGCCATTGCAATCATTGTAGCATGTCTAATAATATTAATAGTAGCTTATATATTTGTGAAAAAGAAATATTGGTTTTGGTAATAGAGAGTTAATAGTATATGCCAGTAAAAATATTAATATTATCTAATATAATCGGTATGATATTATTAAATTTTAAGATAGATTCGGTATTATAAATACGCACATTATTCAAGAACTAAAAGCCATCTTAAAAGATTAACAAAATAACCCTCCCTATTAAAGAAGGTATATCTCTCGTGGATATACCTTCTTTGAAAAAACTGTCAAAATGCCACGTCAAAACGACCAAATGCCACATCTCCCTTGTTTTCGAACAATATTTAGTTATACTAAAAGTAATAAATCGTGAATATTGATCAAATAATACAATATTCGTTAGATAAAATGGAGTGACAGCATGAAATACATATTTGTAAAACAACATGATGCAACAGAGTGTGCGGCATGCTATCCCATGTATAAGGTTCTATATAGGGATTAGTGCAGACAGTAGGAAATTTTGTCTTCATGTACTTTGGCGTCATGCAAGTCATCGAGAACGAAATCACATTAGGAACCTTTATGGTATTTATGACACTATCTGGATACTTTATGGATCCTGTAGGTCGTTTAGTAAGCTTGCAACTGCAAATACAAGAGGCGAGTATATCCATGAAGCGAATGGCAGAGATTCTAGACTGTGAGAGAGAACAGGAAACCGGAATCTATCAGGACATTGAAAAGATAGAGGGAGATATTGAGGTAAAAAACATTACCTTCCGCTATGGAAACCGCAAGCCAGTGATAAAAAACCTGTCTTTCACTATACCTAAAGGGAAAAAGATGGCTTTAGTAGGAGGTAGTAAATATTGTTACTTAAATTTAAATTTAATATCACTTAACAAGATATGAGGGATTGTGTATGGATTATATGTTGATGCTACTCCAAGTAATAAGTATGGTATTAACAAACTTATATTTATTTTATTTTTTAATGTCGTTATTAGTAAAAGAAAATCCTAAAAGTGAGAACTATAACAAAAAATATGCATGGAAATTATTATCGATATCAATAAGGGCATGTATTATTTTTATTTTAAATTTAGTATTAAATATTGATTTTGTTAGTGTCGGCGAAAGGAAAACTGCGTTTAATATGTTTCTCATTAGCTTAGCAATAAATCTATTAGTAAATAAAAGCGTGCTTAAAGATGCGACATATAAGAAACTAGAAAATTACGAGAAAAAAATAAAAGTAGGAATAGTCACAGAGTTTGTAGCACTTGCAATATTTTTAGTTTCTACAATACTAAAATTATTTTATAGTTAATAAAAGAATCCATTTATTAAAATTTTTGATTGACGATTACTCATATTCTGTTGAATTGCTCAAATAATTATATTATTTCTAAAGTAACAATACTAATATTAAGAAACGGAGAATATCTTATGAAATTAAAAATCAATCAATATACATATTTTATAAAAGATATTATTGGATTTTTTTTACTTTGGATAGGAGGAAAAAGCAAACTATTTATTTCAAATAGTAATACAGCATTAAGTATTAATATACTTTGCATTATTCTAGCGTTATCTATGTTTATTTGGGGATTAACGGATATAGGTAAGAACGTTGAGAATAAAAATACGGATGAATATAGAATGAGAATTTTAATGATAAAACTTGCACTTTTTGTAGGAATGTGCATAACTGCTATAATACTATATTTGGCATTTAACTAAATCTATACATTTCAATAAAGAAAACCAAGAATAAGCTCATTAAAAGGGGCTGCTGTCAGAGTCCAGTAATAGCGTCTTTTTCAAAAAATAGTGTCAAATGCCACGTCAAAACGACCAAATGCCACATCTCCCTTGTTTCTTTATAATATTTAGCTATACTAAAAAGTGAGAAATCGCAAGATCCATCCCTATCCGTAGGAGATCCTGCACAGGATCTCCTACGGATAGGGATGGATGATTTCTATAAGGATTTCACTGGGGCTTTACTTATACTAGAGCCAACCAAAGCTTTGCAGGTGAAAATATCAAAGGAGAGAAGATATTCTGTAGATTTCAGAAAAAGAAGTACTGGTTTTGATAATCATGCATAAATGTTTTTTATTTATAATATAAATACTTTTATAAATAGAAAAAAGTGTTTAAATGGAAACAAATACTATATCTTTTATTATATAATAGAAATTGTATTTGATATGCATATATAAAAAGTTATATAAAAAGGAGTGTTGTGTCAATGGAAGAAAATCAAGGTATCATCGAAGAAAAGCAAGATAACATCGAAGAAAAACAAAGTATTTTTGAAAGAATGAAACGGTATATTATTAAACCATCCGCATTCTTTGAAAAGTATAGGGAAAACCCAAAGTACTTGTTTCACTTAATTGCACTTATTGTTATTACAGTAGTTTCAGGATTAATTAGTATCAATGTGAACAAGCAAGTGCTTGATGGGGCAACGGATTCTTTAACTGGAGCTGAAGCAGAATTAGTTGGCAATGTTTTAGGATTTATGACATCACCTATCACTATTGTACTTGGAACGATTATCATGAGTTTAATCGGTTATTATATAGGGGCCTTTATCTATTACATAATCATCGCTAAGATCTTCAAGGGAGAAGGTAAATTCAATCATATGATGGTAATCGTATTATTGGCTTCTTATCCTATTAAATTACAGGCTTTCATAAAGAGCTTTTTTCCTGAAAATATCGACTTGAGTTTATTTAAGACTATAACAAATTCAGTTAATCTGTTTACTTTATGGCAATTATTTTTGCTGATTACGGGAACAACTGTACTATTTAATATGTCTAAGAAAAAAAGTGCTACAATTTTTATCGTCTTATTCGTTATTGGAGTAATTTTTGCAGTAGGAAGCTTTTCTCTCAATAATGCAGCTGCCTCTCTACAATACTAGAGAACAGGTGATTAAATGGAAGAAATTATTCAGCTAAAAGATGTATCCCAACACTTTAAAATGGGGGATTCTATTGTTCGAGCCTTATCTCATATCAATTTAGATATCTACGCTAAGGAGCTGACGGCTCTTGTAGGTCCCTCTGGATCTGGTAAGTCTACCTTGCTCAATGTAGTGGGGGGACTTACTAAGCCTACAGAAGGGAAAGTTTTTATTTACGATACCAATGTGACGCATTATACGGAAGATCAAATGTGCTTCTTTCGAAGAGATCATATTGGCTTTATCTTTCAGTCTTTTAATTTAAATTCTACATTAACTGCCCTCGAAAATGTCACTATGCCCCTTATCTTTTCTAGAATACCAAATAAAGACCGAGAGAAAATGGCAAGTGAGGCACTAGACTTAGTGGGGCTAAAAGACCGCAAAGATCACAAACCAGGACAGCTTTCTGGTGGACAGCAGCAAAGGGTAAGTGTAGCTAGAGCAATTGTCAATAAGCCAAAGATTATCTTATGCGATGAGCCTACGGGGAACTTAGATTCAAAGACAGGTAAGGAAATACTAGAGCTCATTAAAGAAATGAACCGAATTCATCAAATTACCTTTATTATCGTGACCCACGATAGTAATGTAGCGAATCAATGTCAGAGAAGGATTTGGATTCAAGACGGAAAAATATGTAAGGATGAGAGGAATTAAAATGAAGAAAAAAATCACCACAGTACTATTCATAATAGCGATGATGCTTTCTTGTGGGGTGGTCAGCGCAGCGCCTAAGAGCCCAAATGTAGCGATCACTACATATAGCGTAGACCAAGAGGCTATTACGCCTGGAAGTACCTTCAAAATCACTTTAAACCTAAAGAATTATGGCGAATTCCATGGACGAAAAGTAGAAGTGTCTTTAAATAACGAACAAGGGCAAGAAAACTTAGGCAATTTTTCACCCTTAAACCAAAGCAATATTCAGTATATAGATATGGTAAAAGCGGGGAAAACGGCAGAAATTACATATAATATGTTCGTATCGCCTAAAGTGGTTCCAGGAAATTACAATATTATAGTAAAAATCACCTATATGGATTCTAATGGAACAGCTTATGAAGAAATACAGACCATTGGCCTTTTAGTAACAGAAAAAGATAGTGTACAAGTATTGGCAAATGAAGATCTTGGAGATCTTTTGATTGGCGAACCATTAGAGGCAGAAGTACAAATCGTTAATAATGGTGTTGCAGAGGTAAAGGGGATTAGCGTTTCTGTCCAAGGAAAAGATACCGATACGCCAATGGAATACTTAGGAAACTTTAATAGTGGAGATTATGATAACTATGGCTTTACTATTATAGGACAGGAACCTGGTAAGCATACTGTTAAAGTTGGTGTAAAATATTACAATAGCCTCAATAAACTGACAACTGTAGAAAAAGAAATTACTTATAATGTACTTTCTAATGAAGATGGAAATAGTACAGAAGGTGCCAATTCTCAAGACAATGGGTTTGTAAAATTTATAAAAGGAATATTTGGTTTATCTTAGATGAGAGGCATGTTTGATAAAGATATCGTAAAATTAGCTTGGATGAGTTTGTGGAGGAGAAAACTGCGAACAATCCTCACTATGGTTGGAATCATGATTGGGACTGCTGGAATTGTCATTATGATTTCATTAGGTGTAGGTCTTGAGAGAAGCGTCACTGGTGAGCTTGAAGAAATTAATATGACCAGTATTGAAGTATATCCCCCTTACGATATGGCAGGTACTTCTGGTGAAAATCAGATAAAGGAATTAAAGAAAAAGGATGTAGCAGATTTAGAAAAATTAGATGGTGTAAAAGCAGTCACACCCCTCTATATGACTAGTGGGGAGCTAAGTGTAGGCAGGGATCGAATTGGCATACAGCTCGTTGGAGTAGACATGCATCAAGCTGATGATTTAGGATATAAATTAGAGGATGGAAGATTTCCTCGAAATAATGAAATTTTAATAGGTAGTGCATTATTAGAAGAAATCGAAAAGACTATCGGTGATAAAAATATTGTACGAAAACCTGCTACAATCATTACCATGAATATGATGCAAGAATCTCTAGAAGAGGAAGAAGTTAAGGCAGACGAAATAGCTCAAGATGAAGACACAGAGGAAAGTCTTGATTTTCAGGGAGAACAGAGTCCTACAGAAATGGTAGAAAATGAAAACAGAACAAAAATTTCAGGTATTTTAACAGCTTCGGGTGGCACCGATGATTATTCAGCTATTATGGATATAGAGGCCCTTATAAAGATGACGGGTAGTAGTCAAATTATAGAAACACAAGGTTACTCTTCTATTCGAGTAATCGCAGAGGATACAGAGGTTGTAGACAATCTGAGTAAGGAGATTAAAGAAATGGGCTACATGTCTTATTCTACTAAGGATATGCTACAATCCATTAGCTCTGTATTCAAGTATTTGCAAATTTTCTTAGGTGGTGTAGGAAGCATTGCCTTACTTGTAGCAGCAATTGGAATCACGAATACTATGATTATGTCTATTTACGAAAGGACAAAAGAAATCGGCGTAAATAAGGTTATTGGCGCATCTGTGAACGATATAAGAACTCAATTTTTGTATGAAGCTTCTTTCATTGGACTTATGGGGGGAGTAGCTGGGCTTATAATAAGTTATCTTGTCGCAAATCTCATTAACCTTATTGCAGGAATAGCCATAAGTGCCCAGGCAGGAACGACAGAAACTATAAGCATTGCTTATATCTCACCAGGCCTTGCTCTATTTGCAATTATCTTTTCTATTGTCGTTGGAATACTAGCTGGATTGTATCCAGCCAATCGCGCAGCAAAGATTAGTGTATTAGAAGCATTAAGGCAAGAGTAAAAGGCTTTTAGTAAGGCTATTCATAAAAAAATTGCATGATATGAATAAATAATACAATCTACTTGAATGAAAGATAGGATTTGGTATAGAATAGAGATATATTGTATAAAGGTAATGATGGGAAGAGTATATTAGGAATCGATACAAAGAGAGTCAGGTTAGGTGAAAGCTGATAATCGATGAATAATAGAAGATGGCCCCTGAACTGTTAGGGTGAGAATATTTTACTAATTTTAAGCCCATACCGCCGGCAGCGTTAAGTCATGTGAATGCACAATTGAGGCAAATACGGCAATGTATTTGTAAAATAAGGTGGTACCACGAAAGCAAATCTTTCGTCCTTTGTAGGATGGGAGATTTTTTTTATAAAAGCAGGTGGTCAGGTGGTAAGCAAATATGCGACTTGCGTCGCAATGAACATGGAACAATAAATAATGAACAATTTAGAAGAGTAACAAGCGTCGCATATTTGTACTGTTCAATGTTCAACGTTCGTTTTTCATTGTTCATTGAAGATTTTGTATTGAGTTCCGCTTTCCGCATTCAGCTTTCAGCAATCCACTTTCTATCGAAATTAATGAGCTTAACTACAAAAACAAAAATAAATTAATAGCAAGTAGAGGAGATTAACAATGAGTAAAAACTTTTATATTACCACGCCAATTTATTATCCAAGTGACAAGCTTCACATAGGGCACACTTATACTACAGTAGCGGCTGATGCTATGAGTAGGTATAAGAAGTTAATGGGGTATGATGTGTTCTTTTTAACGGGAACAGATGAACACGGTCAAAAGATTCAGCAAAGGGCTGAAGAAAGTGGGATTACACCTAAAGAATATGTAGACCCTATTGTAGCTGATATTAAAAAATTATGGGAAGTAATGAATATTGATTATGATCACTTTATCCGAACAACAGATCCTTATCATATAGAATCTGTACAGAAAATATTCAAAAGACTATATGATCAAGGAGATATATACAAATCCTATTATGAAGGATGGTATTGTACGCCTTGTGAATCCTTTTGGACAGAATCTCAATTAGAAGATGGTAAATGTCCTGATTGTGGTAGAGAGGTGAGCCAAGAGAGAGAAGAAGCATATTTCTTTAAAATGTCAAAATACGCTGATCGCCTTATTGAATACATCGAAAGTCATCCAGAATTTATTCAACCAGAGTCTCGAAAAAACGAGATGCTCAATAATTTTTTAAGACCAGGTCTACAGGATTTATGCGTTTCACGTACTACATTTGATTGGGGAATCCCTGTGGAATTTGCTCCAGGTCACGTAGTATATGTATGGATTGATGCTTTATCCAATTATATTACAGCTTTAGGATACCTAAACTCAAGACCTCAGTTAATGGAGAAATACTGGCCTGCTGATGTTCAGCTTATAGGTAAAGATATACTGAGATTTCACACGATTTACTGGCCTATTATGCTTATGGCTCTTGATTTACCATTACCTAAACAAGTATTTGGGCATGGTTGGATATTACTCAAAGGTGGGAAAATGTCTAAATCTAAGGGTAATGTCATTGATCCTATCCAATTAGTTGAAAAATACGGTGTAGATGCTCTGAGATATTATGTCCTTCGAGAAATGCCATTTGGATCTGATGGGAGCTATAATGAAGAATCATTGATTAGTCGCACGAATTCCGACTTAGCAAATGATTTGGGTAATTTGTTAAGTCGTACAGTAAGCATGACGGAAAAATATTTTGATGGGGTAATACCTTCTACAAGGGAGGGAGATGATTTAGATAAAGAAATCTCTCAACTGGCCCTAAAGACTTCAAAAGAAGTTGAAAAATATATGGATAAATTAGAGTTTAGCAATGCTTTAACTAGTATATGGAAACTTGTTTCTAGGGCAAATAAATACATTGATGAGACCACACCTTGGATTCTAGGTAAAGATCCAGAAAAAGCACCAAGGCTTGCACAAGTCCTTTACAATTTAAGTGAAATCCTTAGAATGGTTGGCATAATGATTATTCCATTTATGCCCCATACATCAGAGAAACTCCTAGAGCAAATCAGTATTAATAAAGATCTTGCCACATGGGATAGTTTGAGTGAATTTGGTCTTTATCCAGAAGAAACAAAAGTCAAAAAAGGTCAACAACTTTTCCCAAGAATTGATATAAAAGAAGAAGAGAAAAAAGAAGAAAAGCAAGTTGAGAAAAAGAAAGAAAAGAACAAAGGAAAAGAAAAAAATCCTGAGATAGAGGAAATCACCATCGATGATTTTGCAAAAGTACAGCTTAAAACTGGTGAAATCATAGAAGCAAAAGCTCATCCAGATGCAGATAAGCTTTTGGTTTTGCAGATTAAAATAGGGCAAGAGACAAGACAAATTGTGTCAGGAATTGCAAAATACTATAGTCCAGATCAATTAGTAGGAAAGAAAGTAGTAGTAGTTTGCAATTTAAAACCAGTAAAACTTAGAGGCGTAGAATCTCAAGGTATGGTCTTAGCTGCAGCTAATAAAAAGGAATTAAATTTAGTTACGATAGATGGAGATATGGAAGCAGGAAATACGGTAAGCTGATCTAGCGGAGGGTTGAAAGCTGAAAGCGGAAACCTTTTAGTTAGAATGCTATTGGTTGGATGGTTGGTTCGTTGGACGGGAAAGGCAATACTCGATTTGAGCGAGTTTGGGTAAAGGCATAAGATCCTTCGCTTGCGCTCAGGATGACGGGGGTAGCTAATCTTGGGTATCTAAGTGTCGTAGGTACAATGTTTTGACCCTAGCTACTGCATATGTCATCCTGAGGCTTTAGCCGAAGGATCCCTACTTGCTAACTATTGAGAATATACTATATATTAATTGAGTTTTTAATAATTTTAAATCCCCAATTCTCAATTGTGCGCAAAGCGCACGTAGTGACTAAAGGTTTTACTTAGAACTTACAACTTAAAACGTAGAACTAAATCAGCCACCTTTGGTGGCTGATTTCATAGGAGGTAATTATGTTAATTGATACACATGCTCATTTGATAGATGAAAAGTACGAAGAAAATCGCTCCGAAATCATTGAGGGTTTACAAAATAATAGGATGGAGATTTTAATAAATCCTGCAGTAGATTTAGATACATCTAGAAAAGGAATCCAATTGGCAGAATCGTGGGATTTTATATTTGCGGCAGTGGGATATCATCCCCATGAGGCACGTCATGCTAGTGAAGAGGATTTAAAGCAGATAGAAAAGCTAAGCACTCATCCTAAAGTAGTGGCTATCGGAGAAATTGGCTTAGATTATCATTATGATTTTTCACCTAGAGAAATTCAACAGGAAATCTATGAAAAGCAAATCGATATAGCGAAAAGACAAAAGCTTCCTATAATCATTCATAGTAGAGAAGCCCATCAAGATACCTTTGACATATTAGAAAGAAATAAAGAAGGATTGACGGGAGTACTTCATAGTTATAGTGGAAGCTGGGAGATGGCCAAGAGATACTTAGATCTAGGTTTTTATTTATCCATATCTGGTCCTATTACTTTTAAGAATGCTCATAAACTGCCAGAAGTAGCGGAAAAAATACCATTAGACCGATTATTAATAGAGACAGATAGTCCTTATCTAACTCCTGTGCCCTATAGAGGCAAGGTCAATAATCCAGCTTATGTAAGATATGTAGCTGAAGAAATCTGTAGATTACGAAATATTGAGTTTGAAGAATTGCTTCTACAAATAAAAGAGAACACCTTAGCCTTATTTACTAAAATAGAAATGTAAATAAGTTTGTGATTTGCTTAAAATGCCTTTGAAGAATTAGATATATTATTTAACCCTGCATCCTCAATTAGACATAAATTTTAAAATATAAATGTTACAATTGGTGTACATACTCTGAATATATATACAAGTTGTAACAATTGTCACTAGGAAATTTGACAAATTTATCGATATAGTGTATTATAACGACAAATAATAGATTGGATTTCATTTATAGATTCATCTATGTACATGAAATTCAATAACTCAGTGGTTATATTATATTTTTATGTAGAAGTGACGTATGACTTCTGAAAACAGAGGAGGTAGAAGAAATGAGTCTAAGTAAAATCAAGGGCTTAATGCACGAGAAGAAACTTATCATAGGCATAATATTCTTTTTACTGACAATGACGCTATTTATATTATTTGGCAAAAATGATATCATCGTAAAGGTAGATCACGAAGAGGTATCTGCATCTTTTAGGGGTACTCAAACGGTAGAACAGGTATTAAAAAATCAAAATATTAGTCTAAAAAAAGAAGATAAGGTAGAGCCAGCACTTCATACGGAGCTTGAAGATGGAGATATTATCGAAATTCAAAGGGCTATACCTATTATAGTAGTTGCCGATGGAACAGAACATAAAATTAATACTACGCTTAATAAAGTAGAAGATGTTTTAGGGCAATTAGAGCTACAAGTTGATGAAAACGATAAAGTAGAACCTAGTTTATCATCTACAGTGAATAAAGAAAACAATAGCATAAAAATTGTTCGTGTAGAGGAAAAGATTGAAGTAAAAGAAACATCATTAGATTATAAAAAAATTGAAAAAAAGAATAGCAATTTGTTGCAAGGTAAGACCAACTTAGTCCAAAGAGGAAGTACTGGTCTAAAAACAATAGAAGAAAAAGTCATCTTAGAAGATAATGCAGAAGTAAGCAGAGAAGTAATTTCAGAAAATATTAAAAAACCAGTTGATGAAATTAAAGAAATTGGAACAAAAGTACCTGTGAACAAAATAGTTACTAGTTCAAATAAAAGTGTGCCAGCTTCTAGAGGGGATCAAAGTTCTGTAAAGACTATAACCGTAGAAGCTACAGCTTACTATGTAGGAAATAGAACGGCGTCAGGCACAAATCCAAGTGCAAATCGAACCATAGCAGCATCTAGTAACTATTCCTTTGGTACAAAGATGTATATTCCAGCTTTGGGAAATACATATGTTGTAGAAGACCGAGGTGGGGCTGTTACAGGAAATAAAATAGATATCTATTTCAATACCCGTGAAGAATGCGTAAGATTTGGAAGAAAGACTCTTCAAGTACAGGTATTGCAATAAAAACACCCTCTAAAGGGTGTTTTTTTTATTGCAGCAGATCAGGCTTTAGGTCGCTTCTTTCCTGTCAGTCCTAGTATCACTGCATTTCTTTTGGGTCGGTTGGCGTTTGTTACATGATTGTAGTAAAAGCCTTCATAATAGCTTCCTTTAGGAGCTTGATTTTCGACTTTCTATATTCCGCGCTTTTAATAGAACGAAGAGGAATATATGAAAGCTAAGGACTGGTGACTTTATTTGGCTAGGGACTAAAAAAGCCAAGCTCCTACAAAAGCTTGGCTTTTTTTAACCGAATATCGTCTCCTATAAACTTTAGAAACGTAAAATTCCCTATAATTCTTGAGGTCAGTCGAGTGCTGTACCTCTTTTGAAGTTCTTTCAGAGATAAATTTGTTGAGATTACATTACTCTTTTGATCCATTAGTCTTCTATTTAGCAAATTAAAGAGCTCATTGTTAGCAAATTCCGTTAAGCTTTCTGTGCCTAAGTCATCGATGATTAAAAGGTCACATTGATACAAATAACTTAGTGTATTAACTTGGATATTTTGATTGAATTTATTTCTTCTGATAGAGTCAATTAAGTCTGTAGCCGTTTGATAGATTACCGTTTTTCCCTTATCTAAAAGTTCTTTTGCAATGCAATGAGATATGAAAGTTTTTCCTAAGCCAGAGTTTCCATACAAGTATAAATTTTCATACTGAGAATCAAATTTTTCTACAAAGTTTACAGCCATCAAATAAATATTTTGAATATTTAATCTAGGAGATACGCCAAATTTACTCTTGTCCTCATCATAGCAATCCAATCGAAAGGTATCAAAATTTTCTATGGACAATACCTTATCAAGGTTGGATTGTTGATAGTATTTTCGAATTAAAGCTTTTGTAAAACAAGAGCAGGTATTTTGTTCGATTATTCCCATGTCATGGCAAGCAGGGCAGTCATACTCTATTTCTAAATAATCTTTTGCATAACCAGCTTTTAGTAAGATTTGTTTTCTCTCTTCTACTAGTTCTTGCGTCTTCTTCTCAAAAGTTTTTATCTCATTCATATTACTTGAACCAGTAGAGATGGATTTAGCAAATTCGATTCCCATGTAGTTTAATTGATTGGCAATCTCTTCTAACCGTGGATAGGACTTGTACATTTCCTGTTTTCGCTTATTCTGATTGATTTCCTTTAACGTTCGCTTCTTTTCAAATTCAATAATGGTTTCATTGTATATATCGTCCCTCATTCATTTTCTCTCCACATTTTTTCTTCTAGTTTTTTCTCAAGTAAGTCATAATCATAACCATTTTGGTTGTATTGGGTTGGTTTAGTTTCTGATTTTTGCTTTTTAGGTAGTTCTTCTTTTTCTATGTCTTCTGGTTTGGTATAGTTTTTTTTATGCCATTCTGTAAGTATGGTATCTATATATTTAAAGTTTGGCTTGTCGATAGCGAGGGTCTTTTTGCAAGCTTCGATGATTATCTCCATGCTCATATTGTAGGTAGAGATCCATTTGTCCATAATTCCAATTTCAGCTTTCGTTGGTGAACGTTTAAAACCAAGGTAATTCATAATCTTATAATACCTGTCCCGTTTTTCTCTAAAAGAATTGATATTCTCCATGGCTTCATCGTAGGTATTAATTTTCTTATCATACCAATTTAAGGCCACTTTGTTGATATAGTTAATGTCTTTTTTATTCAAATTAAAGCAGTATTCGACTAATAGCGTAATCATTTCTGGGTTGAAGAGCAAATCATTCATCCAACTGGCAATAATTTGTAACTCTTTATAGCTAAGAGGTCTACCATACATAAATTCTATTGTCTTATATAATTCTTCTATTATCTTTTGATTTGAATGTTCTTCTTCAGTATGCACATTATTACCCTGAAGCATAAGAGATGAAATATGAAGATATTTTATATGATAATTGTCGTCTCCACTTCTCTCACAAGTCAGTATGCCTTGTTGTTCCCAATATTCCCATGCTTTTCTTACATCACTCTCCAATAAACCTAAAGTTTTACCAATAATCTTATTTGAAATAGAGGAGAGATTTTTATTGCTGCAATACTTTAGTCCTAATAGATACACTTTTACATAGTCTCCTGGGGCAGTAGGCATATAATGGTTGATAAAAATATTTTCTAACACAGTAACGCCTAAATCGTCATTATTGATGTATAGTTCAAAATTATTCATTGTCCACCTCTTATCTATGAATAAACTTTTGCATTATTATTAAAGTAACGCTTATTAGCAGTTATTTTACTTCCTTTATATAGAGTATATCATAAATAATTCGCAGATGGCCTTAGCTACTTTGTAGCCTCGGTCGTTTGGAGTAACACTTTGCTTATCTGAGCTGTGTCCTGCGGCTTCATAGATGCCAACAGAACTGCATCGCCATTTACCAG
>NZ_CALNCS010000164.1 GCF_937875145.1 Alkalibaculum bacchi
GTGACAGTAAGGGACCCTTCACCATTTATGGTTAAATCATCTTTACTAAATAGAGCCGCATTAGGCTCATCACTACCAGACTCTAATGTATATGTTTTACCATCTGTAAGGGTGTTTTTCGTGTTCTTTGCTAAAGTAAGAATCGTCTTATCAGAGTTCACTACATAGATAGGTGAATTATCGCTACAATTTATATTTGCTCCATTTAAAATCACTCTAACCGTTTCCTCATCTTTAGAATTAATTAAAATTTGACCGTCATTTAGAGTACCTGATATAACGTAAGTTCCGCCTGACAGGATAGTTAGCATATTATCTTTAACAAGAGCACCATCTCCACTACTCTCAATAGAATCTCCCTTTAATTCAATAGAAACGAAATCTTCTTGGCTCCATTCATCCTTTAAATCTTCTTCACTAAAATTTACGGAGATAGAAGAGGAACTATTTGACGTATTAGTATTATTTGTAGTCTTAAGAGTACAAGAACTAAAGATCCATACACAAAGAATTGAGAGAAGCAACGCCTTATATATCTTATTATTTAGTCTTTTTAATAACATGGTTTTCTCCTTATGGTTGTTTTGTCACTATAAAATAAAATGTAAGTGTTTAGGCAGCGTATTCGCCATTATAGCTTACTAGTGTAGCATGGTTTACCCCGTGTAAGGCAGAAAGTTCATTTAAAAACACAGTATCATTATTTTTTATTCTGACTTCATAAATCAATTCAATCGTTTCATCAGTGATGGCTTTACTCTTTATCTTATGCTTATTGCACTTTACTTTTATAAGCTCTGAACAGGAGACTTCTGTAATTTCATTTTTGCATTCGATCATGAGAATATAAGGAGACTCTTTAGGACTAGACATTTGAAATCCGATTAACACAATTCCTATGAAAAAAGATCCTAATAAGGCTAAAGGAAGTAAACCAGCTCCGAGGATGATTCCTGCCCCAATTGCCCAGAATAAAAATACTAAATCCAGTGGGTCCTTAATGGCCGTTCTAAATCTTACAATGGATAAAGCGCCTACCATTCCTAGGGATAGTACAATATTACTTGTTACTGCAAGTATAATAAAAGTTGTGAGCATGGTTAAAAGCACAAGGGAAGTATTAAAAGGCTTTGAGTACATAACACCTGAAAATGTTTTTTTGTAAATGAAGTATATAAATAGACCAATGCCAAAAGCGCCTATTAGAGCAATGGTTGCATCTATAATAGAAAAGTCGCTTACCCTTTCTAAAAAACTAGACTTTAAAATATCGTTAAAATTCATACTTTACCTCCAAATTTTTATGCATTAAGGGTAAAAAGTCTACCCGATGCGTATTTTGAAATTGCTGTGCTTGTAGTCTCATTTACTTGTATTAAGTCTCTAATGATTTCTGGTAAGAAGTGGTCAAACTTTACTTCGAGAACACACTTATGTGGTTCTATTTCTAGGTACGATAGTGTATCATTAAAAAAATCTGTAGGATCAATGCTACACCGAATATTGTAGTCTAGTGTTATTCTCGTGTTTCCAGGCCTAAAAGTATAAGCCTCTCTTTCGTATTGAATAATAATTTTAGGGAGTAATACTTTTGTCTTCATTTTTACATAGAACTCTTTTAGTATAGAGTCGTCTTTGTCTTTAAGAAATTCAATATCTCCTAAAAGGATCCTTTGAATATCCTTTTTGGCCAGCTTTGTGCTGAGCTTATATCCTTTTCGTATCTCCTTGACCTTTTTTTCTAATCGAATATAATTGTAATCATTGTTATAACACCTAATTCTAAATTTTTCCCGATAAGGGTCTCCATTTAATTTTTCGTTTAAAGCATCATCGTATATGGTGTCAAAATATAAGCTTTTAATGAGATAGCTTTTCCCTTGAGAATGTACATCCATAGGAAGGAATCTTTTTAATCTTGAGTGCAGTGTTATTCTAGCTTCCTGTGAAATGGAGTGTTTGTATTCATTTCGGTAATATTTTTCTTGCAAGTTTATAACCTCCTCTTTTAATTGTCTGTAGTATTAGTTTAAAAGAAAAGAAAAAAAGTTTCTCCGAAAAAAGGCGTCAAAATTAAGGCAAAAATTACGCACAAAAAGCGCCGAAGGTGCTTTTTGTCGCTAGTTCCTAGTTACGAGCATCTGGGTATTCCTTTAAAATTAAGAAGGGGAAGAAAGTTCGACGTTTTAATTTAACTACTTTTTTATGTGTGATTGCTGATGACTAAGGTGTCAAAGGCACTTTTCTGAGGAAGGATCTATTTCATTAAAAAATATAGTAAAAGCCGTTCCCTTAGGGCTTGATTGGACTTCTACTCGACCACCGTAGGAAAGGACTATGGATTTTACGATTGAAAGACCTATACCGTGGACTCCGTTTTCTCCCTTATAAAAGCGATCAAAAATACGAGGAAGATCTTCCTGGATGATTCCAGGACCATTATCTTCAACTTTGATGAGTATTCTACCTTGAATTTTTCTACAGGTAATGATTATTTTATCTCTAGAATACCGTAAGGCATTGGACAATAAATTTTGAAAGGCTCGCTCCATAGATTTCTCGTCGTAAGCAAAAAGTACTGGCACTTCATCAAACTCATAGATTATTTTTATGTTTTTACTTGTAAATAAAGAATGGTATCTTTCAGCGGCATAAGATAAAGTCTCTCGTAGATCGTTTTCTGTAGTGATCATATCCTTTGATCTAGATTCTAATCGCGAAAGGTAGATAATATCTTCTACTAATTCGCTAAGTGTATCCGTTTCATCTTTTATGATAGTACAGGCACTGTTCTTTTCTAAAATATCAAATTGAATGCCTTCTGCATTGGTTTTAATGATTTGCAGGGGGGTTCTCAATTCATGTGAAACATTTTGAAAGAATGCTCTTTGCTCTGCGTCATATGCCTTTAATTTTTTTGATGCGTCATTCATGGAGTTTTTTAGATGATGAAGCTCTAAATCGTCAAATTCATCTTCTATGGTTTCATATTTGCCTTCGCCAATTTTCTTGGCAAACTCTGATAAGTATACAATGGGCTCAGTAATCCTTGACCCAATGATATAGGTCATCAGTACAGTTGCCACTAAAGCAAGAATCATGATAATCCATAAAATACGGCTAAGATTCACTTTAAATTCATT
>NZ_CALNCS010000165.1 GCF_937875145.1 Alkalibaculum bacchi
TGGTAAGTATTACGATTACAAAACCAATGCCTATGAGTTACATAGATACACCAACAATCAATGAAGTAATACAGAACAAACCAATTCGAGTAAGTGGCTGGGCATTAAATGCGTCAGGGGTTAAAGAAGTACAAGTACTAGTAGATGGAACAGTCGTGGGAAATGCAAAGATAGGTTTGGAAAGAGGAGACGTAGATAAAGCCTATCCAGGATATACAAATGGGGCAAATAGTGGCTTTGAGTATATACTAGACCTTACTGCTATTAAACCAGGAAGCCATAATATTACAGCTAGGGCAGTCGGTGTAGATGGAACGAGTGGAAGTTCTGTGGTAAGTATTACGATTACAAAACCAATGCCTATGAGTTACATAGATACACCAACGATCAATGAAATCGTAGAGAACAAATTAATTCAAGTAAGTGGCTGGGCATTAAATGCGTCAGGTATTAAAGAAGTGCAGGTACTAGTAGATGGGACAGTAGTAGGAAATGCAAAGATAGGTTTAGAAAGAGAAGACGTAGACAAGGCCTATCCAGGATATATAAACGGAGCAAATAGTGGTTTTGAATATACGCTAGATGTTACCGCTATTAAGCCAGGAAATCATGATATTACAATTAAGGCAATTGGTGTAGACGGAACGAGTGGAAGCAGTGCCACAAGCATTACGATTACAAAAGCAATTCCATTAGCATATATTGATACGCCAACTCATGAGGAGAATATTGATTCTAATTTATCAGGGCAAGTAAGAGTGAGTGGTTGGGCATTGAACGCATCAGGGATAAAAGAAATAAAAGTTTTACTAAATGGACAATATTTAGGAAATGCCAATATAGGGATGGCAAGACCAGATGTAAGTAAAGTATATCCTAGCTATATTAACGGGGTAAATAGTGGGTTTGAATATATCCTAAATTCCTCAAAATTAATCGAAGGGAAAAATCTTATTACAATTCAAGCTATAGGTGTAGATAGTACATTTTTAGAAAGAACCGTAATAGTAAACACTCCTTATCCTCAAATTACAATTATGCTTGACCCAGGTCACGAAGGCAAATACCCCTTAGATCCAGGAGCTGTTGGAAATGGTCTATATGAATATCAACTTAATAATAGTCTTACAAAAATGATTGCTAGTAAGCTAGAATCTCAAGGTTATAATGTAATCTATACTCGTAATCCTAGTATTGAAGGACCAGCTCCATTAAAAGAAAGAGATGAAAAAGTTAATTCTCTTATGCCAGACTTATTGATCAGTATTCATCATGATTCAAGTGTAAACCGGTCAGCAAGTGGTTACAGTATATTCTGGAGTAGCTATAGGTATCGAATGGATAAAAGTGGGATAGTCGTAACGGAGAATGGTGTAGATTATCCATTTGTTGATCAAGTTAAGCGAATGGTAAATGGTTCAGAAGAGACATATATTGTTTATAATAAAAATGGAAAGAATGTCCAGAAAAACATTAACGATTCAGATGGTGCTATCAAAGTTAGAGATAGAACATTATGTAATGTGGCTAAAGAGTCTCAAAGGTTCGCCAATACTTTACATAGTAAGTTACAAACATTAGACTATATAAATCCAAGACCTAATCCAGTAAACAATAATAATATATACATCATAAGAGAAACGAATGTGCCAACTGTATTATTTGAAGGCGGTTTTATATCAAATCCTACAGAAGCTCAAAAAATTAATAATACTGCAAATCAAAATAAATTTGCAAATAAAGTCGTTGAAGCAATTAACGCATATTTTAAATAAAAACAAAGAAAATCCCTTAAACATAAGGGATTTTTTTTTATTCGATTTCATTGCTGATTCCAGATACTGTAGAAGTAGGTATGTAACCAGATTCTTCATAAATAAACTCATGTAAATAAGTAACATTGTCAGAAAGGGTGTTAGGTTTTAAATAAAATACTCCATTCCAAGTTCCTTCCTGTGCGTATTCATCTAATGGTAGTCGAGCGTTCTCCATTGTGCGAATTCCTGATGAAAAGAGTGATGTTGCATATCCAACCATCTGTGTATTGCTGAGGCTTGTTTCGATATAAGGAGTAAGATTTTTTATTAGTGCAAGTGCTTGAGGTAAAGAACCTTCATTCAGTACTTTATTTACGATATTTTCTAATACTGTCCTTTGCCTTTCTGTTCTTTCATAATCACCATTACCTGCATAGCGTATTCTGCTATAAGCAACTGCTTGTCGTCCAGAGAGTGTTTGTAATCCTGAAGATGAGATTTTTTCAGTACTACCATCAGTTAGAATATCTAATTCATTTAATATGATATTAAGCTGTTCAATTTCATTTTGCTTCACATCAATCTCTACCCCACCAACAGCATCTACAATCTTCTCCAAGGCCTCAAAATTTACCGTAACATAATCTGTAATGTTCATGTCAAAGTTTTGATTAATCGTTTTAATTGATAACTCTGGCCCTCCATAGGCATAGGAGTGATTTATTTTATCATATTTTTTACCTGGGATACTGACATATGTATCTCGCATAATAGAGGTTAGTTTTAGTTTTTTATGTTCTTTATCTAATGTTCCAACCATAATGGTATCGGCTCTGCCACTATCCCCTTCCTCTCGAGTATCGATGCCAAATAATGCGATATTAATGATATTCTTGTTTTTATCTAGTTCTTCTGAAATATTTAAATCATCTGATATCTCTACTTTGTCAATATCTCCTAGCAATACATTT
>NZ_CALNCS010000166.1 GCF_937875145.1 Alkalibaculum bacchi
ATTGGCAAAAATATTATACGCGTGGATGCTTTGGATAAAGTGATGGGGAGAGCAAAATATACGGAAGACCTTACCCCACCTAATGCGCTGGTAGGAAAGGTCCTACATAGTACTTTTGCTAATGGTATGGTCAAATCCATTGACATAAGAAAGGCAGAGCAAATGGATGGCGTCGAAAAGATCGTAACTTGTCTTGATGTGCCAGATATCCAATATGCAACTCCGGGTCACCCTTGGTCCTTAGATCTAGAACATAGAGATGTTGCTGATCGTAAAATACTAAATCAACGAGTTAGGCACTATGGAGACTGCATTGCAGCAGTTGTTGCTAGAAACGAATCCATTGCTGACGAAGCGATAAATTTATTGAAACTTGAATATGAAGAATACCCTGTTTTGCTTGACCCAATTGAGGCAATGGATCCTGCTTCTTGTCTCATTCATGCTGAATTTCCGAATAATAGATTAAAAAAGACTTCATATTCTGAAGGTGATTTGCAAACTATTGATCCTTCAGAAGTCTACGTCAAATATACTGCAACTTACAAAACTAAACCTGTTAAACACTGTCATATCGAGAATGCATGCAGCTTTGCGTACATGGAAGGAGACCGAGTGGTGGTGGTTACTTCTACACAAATACCACATATCGTGCGCCATGTTATTGCTCAGGCTTTAGGAATACCATTTGGTCGTGTGCGTGTTGTCAAACCATATGTTGGTGGTGGTTTTGGAAATAAGCAGGATGTAATTTATGAACCGCTGAATGCTTTTTTAACAATGCAGGTTGGGGGAAGATGTGTCCGACTAGATATGAACAGGGAAGAGAACTTTCTTTCGACACGAACACGTCACGGAATTGAATTTCAGTTGGAAACCGAAGTGGCAAAGGACGGTAAAATATTGACAAGGAGAAGCAAAGCGATCTCTAACCAAGGAGGCTATGCTTCACACGGTCACACTATTGTAGCTAACGCAACAAGCGGCTATCGAAATTTATATCATCAAAATGCGTTGAGACAGGAAGCCATTACTGTTTATACCAATATTTGTTCTGGCGGAGCAATGAGAGGCTATGGCATACCTCAAATTAATTTTGCAATGGAATCTCATATGGACGATTTAGCATTGTTGCTTAATATGGATCCGATAGAATTTAGGCGGATCAACATGATGCGAGAAGGAGATATTGATGCACCTACAGGAATAATCTGTCACAGTAACGGCCTTGATGAATGTCTTGAAACAGGTTGCAACTATATCAACTGGGCTCAAAAACGTAAGCTGTATAGTAATCAGTCTGGTAATATTCGCAAGGGCGTTGGTATGGCAATTTTCAGTTATAAAACAGGAGCTTATCCGAGCGCAATGGAGATTGCAAGCGCAAGAGTTATATTAACTCAGGATGGTAGCGTGCAAATTGAGATGGGCGCAACGGAAATTGGTCAAGGTGCAGATACTGTTTTTACACAAATTGCGGCTGAGACTCTTTCGATCAAGCCTGAAAATGTTCATATTGTTACTACTCAAGATACAGACCATGCACCGTATGATACCGGTGCATACGCTTCAAGGCAGACCTACGTTTCAGGTATGGCTTTGAAACAAACTTGTATGCAGCTAAAACAGAAAATTATTTGTTATGCGGCAGAGTTACTTGAACAACCACAGCAAATACTCGACATCTCCGACAGTGGGATTATTGAAACCGAAAATAGGGCAGTACTAATCTCTTTGAAAGAGCTTGCAATGACATCATTTTATAGCAGAAAACATGCAACCCATATTACTGCCGAATCTTCTTTTCAATGCAAAAATAATACCTATGCTTTAGGGTGTTGTTTTGCAGAAATCGAAGTAAACATTCCAATTGGCCGCATAAAAATTCTGGATATAATCAATGTACATGACAGCGGACGTATAATAAATCCAGCTTTGGCTACAGCCCAAGTTCATGGGGGAATGGCGATGGCAATAGGTTACGCTCTCTCTGAACAGATGCTATACGACGAAAAAGGTAAGCTGTTAAATGGTAATTTGTTAGATTATAAGTTACCTACATCAATGGATATCCCTGACCTTCATGTAAAATTTGTGGAAACAAATGACCCCACCGGGCCTTATGGTAATAAGTCATTAGGAGAGCCTCCAACGATACCTGTAGCTGCAGCAATAAGAAATGCATTGTTGAATGCTACTGGTGTTGCTGTGAATCATTTACCATTAAATCCGCAAAACCTGATAAAAGAATTTACTCAAGTCGGTTTTTTCTCAAAGGAGTGATTTTACATGCTGGACATTGTTAAAAATGAAATAGCCCACAGTATTCCAGAGGCTATTAGTTTATTAAACCAAAATCATGGAGCTCTCGTTGTTGCGGGGGGTACGGATATACTGGTCAAAATTAGGGCAGGAAAGATTAATAAAGCTCATTTGGTATACATTAATAAGATTTCAGAACTCAAGGGCATCTCGATAAATGAATCAGGGGTCATTAAAATTGGACCGCTTACCACTTTTCGAGAGCTAGAAAATAATCCTTTAATATTAGAAATTTTACCTATTTTGGCTATTGCAGCTGGATCAGTTGGAGGCCCACAAATCAGAGCCGCAGGTACAATCGGCGGCAATATTTGTAATGGTGTGACTAGCGCCGATACTTCTTCATCGCTGTTAACTTTAAATGCGAGATTAGAAATATCAAACAATAATACTACTCATGATGCCTTAATTAAGGATTTTTATCTTGGACCATCTAGAGTTGCGTTACCTAATGGTTCTTTGCTTACAGCAATTCATATTGATAAAAAAGATTATACTGGCTATAAGGGACACTATGAAAAATATTCGCAGCGAAATGCAATGGATATTGCTACACTTGGTTGTGCTGTGCAATTGAAATTAAACAAAGAAAAAACTTTGATTGACGATATACGTATAGCATTCGGTGTGGCTGCTCCGGTTCCTTTGCGTTTATCAAAGGCTGAAGATTCGTTGAAAGGTATGACAATTGATCAAGCACTGCTAAAAGGTCCGAGTATTGTGCGATCGGAAATATCGCCAAGAGATTCATGGAGAGCAAGTAAAGATTTTAGGCTTCATATAGCAGGCGAGATTTTCAACAAGGCTCTTAAATTAGCATGGAAAGCGAGTTTTGCCTAATGTTAAATATCGTAAATTTGAATATAAATGGAGAGAGCCATGAAATTGCTGTTAATCCAGGTGAGATTTTAACCGATACTCTTCGCAACAGATTTAATTTGACAAGTGTCAAGAAAGGTTGTGGAGTTGGAGAGTGTGGAGCATGTGCCGTTCTTATTGATGGAATTGCAATGAACAGCTGTATCTATCTTACTGTTTGGGCAGAAGGAAAAGAAATAATCACTGTGGAAGGGTTATCTAAAAAGGGCAACAATCTGCATCCTGTACAAAAAGCTTTTATTGAAGAAGCTGC
>NZ_CALNCS010000167.1 GCF_937875145.1 Alkalibaculum bacchi
GCTTACACCAATGTAGAGACACGATCGCATTATTGTTATTAAAACAAACTTATTTGAACTTGAAGAGCTATAAATTAGACTTAAAAGTGTTTAATTTACTTTTTATGGCTCTAGGTACGGCAGTCAATACTCTACCAAGGGTGAAAGAAACTGATCCGAGAATTGCCTGCTGGTCATTTCGTAGATTAGCTAGAGAAGTTTCAGCTTGAAGTTTGTCTTTTTTTAGATTTAAGAGTGCTTGTCGCTGTTGTTGGAGAGCTTCTTGGTAATTTTTTTCTCTTAATGCCTCTTGCTCCATATGTGTATTAGTTGCATTTAAGAGAGAATTCCACAAAGTTTGTTCTAGCGCATTTTCATTTGAGATTGTATGAGAATGAGGTGTGAGTGTAGATGTAAAACAGTTATTCCAAAACATTGGAAAATTATAATTTTCAAGCCGAGTAATCTTATTCCGTCCTATCTTACTCATATAGTGGGCTAATGTCTTATCTAAAAGGACTTTAATTAACAATTGGCTTATCTTTTCAACATCATCTTGAGGAGCTGTTAAAACAGCTTTGTTATCGTCTACAAGGGTGAGATAAGGAAGGTCATAAATTACGCAAGGCAAACCAACCGCAAGAGCTTCCGCAAGTGCCAGTGACCATCCTTCTCTTCTTGAAGTAAGTAAGTATGCATCTGACTGCATATACCAATTGATCATATCCTTAAAGTTCTGTGGAGGAATAATAAGGATGTGTTTATCTAAATTCTTTTTTTTAATAAGCAGGGTGAAAGAGTGTTTAAATTCATCTGAGCAAGGGCCAATCATGAGTAAAGTAGCATCAGGAATACTTTTAACAACATTTTGCATAATAGGTATAACACGCTCAGGACATTTATCTGGATGCAGGCGTGCTGGCCAAATAATAGTGTGACCCTTAAGTGGTGCTGATGATTTTGTAACAGGAAGTGTTAAGGGATTAATAGTTTCGAATACATTATTGTTAAAATGACTCCAGAACATACAATCCATTTTACTTAAACTAATTATTCCGTCAGCAAGTTTATATGTACCAATAAGACCCTGAGCACCACCTGGGTATACTCGCTCAAGAAAAAATTGAGTAAAAGATGTTTGTATGTATATTAAAAAAGGAATTCCAAGTAATTTTGTAGTTATCATATCCCAAGGTAAAGTATGTGAAAACCAGTGTGCAAATATAAGAATATCAACTTTTTCATTTAGAAGAATATTATGCAGTGCTTCCCCTCTAAAAGCATATTTATCTGAACTGATTGTTCTTAAATCTGGAATGACATACCGTTTTACATCTTTAGGTAAAGAGTAATCATTAGGTTGTGGTGGGATATCAGTAATCAAGATGACCTTAAATCCTTGCGCTTTCCACATAGTAATTAATTCATGTGTTACACGTTCTCCTCCGCCAGTCCCAAAAGAGTAAAAGTAGATTGCAATCGTTTTGATCTTATTTCGAGTTACTTTTAGAGACTTTGATTCACATACAGCAGATGTTGCAATTGCCGGTTTGGTCCAAAAAGTTGATGCTATATGCGATATTGTAATTTGGGCTCCGTATCGCTTAATGAGGTTATCAAACAGAGAGGCAGCTTTATGAGAGGAGATATTGAAGAGAAAATTCTTAAAGTCGTTTTTAAATTGGTTTTGATCTTCTAGCATAGAAGTACCATCCTTATATATCTAAAATATTACTATATTAGATGATAGCAAGACTATCATAGAGAAATAGAAGTTTAGCTGTTTTAGATAACCTTGGATCAATGGTCTTCTATTAACTATTAGAGACAGTATATTGAGTGTTAGTGTCTTTTAATATTAATCAAATGAAAAGTTTCTTTTGTCTTAGATTTTAAAAGTACTTTAATTTACTGAATAGTTTGTGTAAGTTTTTTCGTTAATATATTTAGCATTGGTATTGAGAGGTGAAGGAAAGATATATGTATACTGCCGATGATCACACTTTTGTTATCTGTGCGTACAAGGACAATCCTTATCTTGAAAATACGATTAAAAGCATCGAGAACCAAAATGATTTAGGTAAAGTTATTGTTTCTACTTCTACACCAAGTAGTTTTATAGAAGAGATATGTAATAAATACAATATACCTCTTCTTATCAACCATAATCCAGGTTTAGCAGGAGATGACTGGAATTATGGTTATAATCATGCAGAAACCTCACTTGTGACAGTTGCCCATCAAGATGATCTGTATGATTCTAATTTTCTTACATCTACTTTAGAAATCCTGAACAGTCAACCTGCAGATGATGCCTTATTTGTCTTTACAGATTATTATGAGATTAGAAATGAACAACGTGTGTATAGCAATAGGATACTCAAAATTAAGCGTTGGCTTAATAGGCCTCTTTTGAATTCAAAATTAGCACGTTGCTATATTGGGAAAAGAGAAAGTTTACGATTTGGAGATGCCATCTGCTGTCCCTCTGTGACGTATGTTAAAAGCCATTTAGGCCTGAACATATTTGATACAAAATATACTAATAGCTGCGATTATGCAACTTTTGTTAAACTAGCACAAGAGCCGGGTGCCTTTTTATATTTGCCAAAGCAAATTATGGGTCATAGAATCTACGCGGAGTCTGCAACAAGCCGTAACATTAATCAAGATATTCGTAGATCGGAAGACTTCAAAATCCTATGTTCAATGTGGCCAGAATGGCTAGCAAATATAATAAATTTAGTCTATTCGATGAGCGAGAAAAGTAATGAGCTTTAATAAAAATAAGTTAAATAAAAAATTTTTAAATAATAATAGTATTATTATGCTTGGAGATGTAGGAAGTAATAAAAAAAATAATCTTAATATTTTACGACTTATTGCAGCTGTTTTGGTTATAGGATCCCATTCGGTTCCTCTCACAGCAGGTCCATCTTCGATGGATCTGCTTGCTCAAATGACAAGAGGTTCTCTTAGCTTTGGAAGTTTAGCTGTTGGTATATTTTTGTTAATGAGTGGATATCTAATTGCAGGTAGTGTTGAAAGACGTCGTAATTTTTATAATTATTTTAGTGCTAGATGTTTTCGAATCTTTCCGCAATTATTTTTTGTTGTTTTTTGCTGCGCTTTTGTAGTGGGCCCGCTTTTTAGTAAATTGTCTCCAAAAATATATTTTTTTAAAGTAGAAACATGGCTCTATTTCTTAAACGGCATTTTGATTATGCGACATAATTTGCCTGGCGTCTTTATTAATAACGCTTATCCAAATGTTGTGAATGGCTCTCTTTGGATACTGCCAATAGAATTTTCTTGCTATCTTTTAGCATATATTTTATTTAGGGTTTATCAGAAGAAGTCTAAATATTTTTTACTAATACTCTTTTTAGTATTTAGTTGTACAGCTGTAATATTTATAGTTGTTCATCCAAGTATTTTATTTACTTTAGTTAGTAGACCAGTTTTACTATTCCTAATTGGTATGTGTGCATATATTTATTGCAAACAAATTCGTATAAATAAATATATTTTTGTAGTTTTTGTCATTAACTTTATTCTACTTATTTATTTAAAGCTTGATCTATTTGCCATGCTTGTTTGTTTCCCGTACATCTTTTTTTATATTGCCTTTGCAGCGAAATACAAAATATTTGTTCAACCTCGAATTCGTGAAAATTCTTATGGACTTTATTTGTGGGGCTGGCCCATTGGACAAATGTTGTGCCAAATAGCTAGTAATAATTTAAAATGGTGGATGTTATTGCTGCTTACACTCCCTTTGGCTTATATGCTGGGCCTTCTAGGCGCAAAGGTTTCAGATATATTATTAACTGCTATAAGGAAAGAAATGCATATTGAACGAAAATAAAATGAAAGTGGTGGTAGCAAATACTTCACTTATAAACTCTATAATTAAGAATTAGTAGTAATAATATAAATAAATTTATATTCTTTTCATAGCTCTGAGGAGTTTAGTATGACTGAGACAGTCCTTGTAACTGGTGCGTCTGGCTATATTGGTCGGCATGTAGTAGACGCACTGACGTCGTATGATTGTAAGATAATTGTTGCAGACCCCCGAGCAAATGAAGATGATACACGATATCAAGTAGTAAGGCAGCCAATTTTTGAAGATGATGAACAGCTTTTTCAAGATCTAGGATCACCTGACAGATGCATTCATTTGGCGTGGAAAGATGGATTTAATCATAATTCATTTTCCCATCTTAAAACTTTACCGCTTCATCTACGATTTATATCGCGGATGGTGAGCGGGGGTATTAAAAGTTTATCTATTATGGGCTCTATGCATGAAGTTGGATATTGGGAAGGTCCTATTGATGAAAAAACACCTTGCGATCCTGAATCTTTCTATGGAATTGCAAAAAATGCCTTACGCCAAGCCTCGATGATCGTGGCCAAGAATTCTAATACTAAGCTTAAATGGCTCCGCGGTTTTTATGTTACAGGAGATGATGAGAATAGTAATTCTGTGTTTGGTAAGTTAGTTAAAGCTGCTAATGCGGGTGCTAAAAGTTTTCCTTTTACGTCAGGTAAAAATCAATATGACTTTATAGATGTTGATGAACTTGCTCAACAGATCGTAGCAGCCAGTATGCAAGATAGCATTAATGGTATTATCAATTGCTGTTCTGGGAAACCGCTCCCGTTGGGAGAGCGTATGGAGCAATTTATAACTGAACATGGATTTGATATCAAACTTA
>NZ_CALNCS010000168.1 GCF_937875145.1 Alkalibaculum bacchi
GGTGCCATCTAAATCAAAAATAATCAGCTTAGTTGCCATATTTATCACCTCAAAGACGAAATATTTGTAATACAATTATAACATAATTAAAGAGTTTTCTTTTTATAATAAGCTATAAAAGAGTTTGCCTTATTGTACAGCATGAATTTGACATAGGCTTCAATATCCTTTATATTATATATTATAAATCAGATATGGTAACTAGGTTTAGGAGGTAAATGAAATGAAAATATCTACAAAAGGGAGATATGGTCTACGGGCAATTATTGACTTGGCGCTAAACTCTAATGGAGAACATGTTTCTTTAGTAAATATTGCAGAAAGACAGGACATCTCGAAGAACTATCTAGAACAGGTTTTCTCAACATTGAGAAAAGCAGGTATTGTGAAAAGTGTAAAAGGAGCCCAAGGTGGCTATGAACTGGCGAAAGACCCTTCTGAAATTACTGCCGGCGAAATTTTAAGGGCTCTTGAAGGAAGTCTATCTGTAGTAAATTCATCTAATGAAAAGGAAAGCAATGCAATAGAAAAGTGCATTAACAAGAATGTGTGGAATAAAATTGATGAAAGTGTAAATAAAGTAATTGATAATACGACCTTAGAAGATTTAATAAGCGAATACAAGAAAGATTCTGATGTAATTATGTATTATATTTAAATAGCTAGAGTATGTGATTTGTAACATAATTTAATAATTCATTGCATATAATGAGTACAGGAAAAAGGGGTGTATAAATTTGAAAAAATTTATCTTAATGCTCGTATTACTGTGCTCATTTTTTATGTTTGGGTGTTCTACAGAATCAGAGGATGCTGTAAATAGTACTGATATTGTTGTCGGAGATAATACTATTGAAAAAGTGAAAACGTCAACTGAGTTGAGTTCAACAAAGCCAAATTTGAATTCTTATTTTGCACTTATTGACAGACCTCTGAAGGAACTCGAGTCTTTATGCGGACAAGCTGATGTAAAAGACATATTGTATGGTGGAGACTTTTATTACTATGACAAACTAGAAATAGGATTTGGCGTTGATGGGGATATTATTACTTCTATTTTTATCTATGAAGGGGAATTAGATAATGGGATTAAAGTCAATATGTCCTTAGAAGAAGCATTAAAAATTCTCCAATTATCACAATCTAATGTAGAAGAAAATGAATACGGTATGATAGTAGTCTTCTCTAAATACCATTCTTATGATGCCTATCTATCCTTTGATGAAGGAAAGCTACAAGAAATTCTCATTAAAGGAATACATGCAAGATAGAGACTAACGTACCTTCGGTATGTAGCGTATTCCAACTATTGTCACTATATTTAACAGATCAGAATCGTTATAATAGTAATAGAGAATAAAATTTACCTAAGGAGGCGTTTATGAAGAAAAAGAAACATTTTATTATAGCATCAATTGCATTGGTGTTTTTCATTGCTTTGGGTATAAGTATTTATATAAATAGATCAGAGATTACAGAAGTTCACTATAAAGACTTTGTGCAAGATTTAGAGTCAGAAAAAGTACAAGAAATCAAAATAAAAGATGAAAATGTATTAAGGGTAAACTTAAAAGATGGAACAGTCTATGAGACAACGAATCCTCAAAGTGACTCTATGAAAGAGTATTTTCTATTAAATGGAGCAAGTATAAATGAAAATCAGAAAAAGATTGGAGACTCCGTTATACAAGCTTTAGGACTAGTTGGCATAGGTGCTTTTGCTATCTTTTATATGAAAAAGAACACTGGAAAAGATAAATTAGAAGTAGTAAATATCAATGATCAAAATTCTGGAAATAGACCTATCTGCAATTTTGAGCATGTTGCAGGAAATGATGAGGCAAAGGAACTTGTAAAGGATATTATTGACTTTATTAAAGATCCTGATAAATATGCTAAGCTTGGAGCGAAAATGCCTAGGGGTATACTGCTGTATGGACCACCAGGAACAGGTAAGACCCTTATGGCCAAAGCTATAGCTGGTGAGTCTGGAGTTCCCTTTTATGCCGTATCTGGCTCTGATTTTGTTCAGATGTATGTAGGAGTCGGTGCAAGCAGGATTCGTCAGCTTTTTCAGAAGGCAAAAAAAGCGAAAAAAGCAGTAATCTTCATTGATGAAATAGATGCAATTGGAAAAAAGAGGGGTAATGGAGTAACACAAGGAAATGATGAAAGAGATCAAACCCTTAATGCTTTGCTCACAGAGATGTCTGGTTTTAACAGTCATAGTGGCATTGTAGTAGTTGCTGCTACCAATCGCCTTGAGACATTGGATGAGGCTTTAGTGCGACCTGGAAGATTTGATCGACTAATAGAAATTGGTTTACCAGATATTAAAGCTCGCAAGAGAATACTTAAATTACATTTAGATGATAAGCCAGTACATAATTTAGTAAATATGGACAAGTTATCTAGAGAGACTGTTTACTTTAGCGGTGCCATGCTTGAAAACTTAGCCAATGAAGCTGCGATTATCGCCGCAAATAAAAATGAAAATGAGATTTCACAAAAGGATTTCGATCAAGCTTATTACACGATTATAGCAGGCTCTGCTAAGAAAGATATTAGCACGATAAGTGCAGAAGACCGTAAGGTGACTGCCTATCACGAAAGCGGACACGCATTAGCTACAAAACTGCTGCAACCAGAAAATACAGTAAGCAAAGTGACTATTATACCAAGTACTAAAGGTATCGGTGGATTTAGTATGAGTATTCCAAAGGATAGACAATATAGAACAAAAAGTAGCATCCTTTGTGATATAAAAGTGTTATTAGCAGGTAGAGTGGCTGAGGAGTTAATCTTTGGCGAAAGCAATATTACTACAGGTGCTTCTAATGATATTGAAAAAGCTTCTCAATTAGTCAAAGAATACGTATCAAAATTTGGAATGGATGAAGAACTTGGCTTATTCAATTGTGACGCAGCTTCTATGAATCCAGACACGGCAGTAATGGATAAATGCAGAGAACATATAAATACACTATATCAAGAAACAAAAGAAATCATGCTAGACAATATAGATCTTTTAAATCTATTTGCGAAAGAGCTTCTAGAGAGAGAAACCTTAAACGAAGAGGATTTGGACTTACTAGTTCAAGGGCATGTGGCGTAAATATTATGTAAAGCTTGTAGATGTTTTTAAGTATAAGCTGAAAGCCGAACTCTCTATGTACTTCGGTAGAAAAGACTTTAGAATTGCCTATACAAACTACCCGATTCATCCAGAAGAGCTTGCGACGAAGGATCTTACATTATCTCGACCGAAGGTGAGTTTGCTTTTCCCGTCCAACGAAAAAAGAAGGTCGAATTATTCCATGAGAATAATTCGACCTTCTTTTTTACTCTCTTGTAAGTTGATAATTCTCTGATTTTTAGAGCCTTTAAAGATTAGGCGGTAATCTTTTTCCTCTTCCACAAAAGGCCCATCAACCAGAATATCACATAAATCTAGAAGCTCTCTCCAAGCTTGTTTATTTGATTTTAAAATACTTTCGTAGGTGTACCCTGTGTAAATCATAATAGTAAGGTTAGAATTTACTTTAATCCTTTTAGCTAAGTCTAAGAATTCATCCCCTTGCTCTAAAGGCTCCCCACCGCTAAAAGTGATTCCATCCAAAAGTGGATTAAGTGATAGTTCTTTTATAATGTCATCAATATCCACCATGTAGCCTTCATCAAAAGAATGTGTGCGGGGATTATGGCAACCTGGACAATTGTGTTTGCAACCTTGGGCAAAAATCACATACCGTATCCCCGGCCCATCTACAATAGACTCCTTTACAATACCAGCAACGCGAATGTTCATTAAAAAAGCTCCTTTTTAATAAGGTGGTCAGGTGGTCAGGTGGTAAGGTGGTCAGCAAAAGCAAAAGCAAAAAGCTGAATGCGGAAGGCGAAAAAACCAAACTCGCCTTTAGGCGAGATAATGTAAGGTCCTTCGCGTGCGTTCAAGAAGATGGTTGAGAAGTTAACTATGTTCATCTCCGCCGGTCTTTCAGTACTGAGACCCGAGCTACTGCTTAGGTCATTCTTGAGCGTAGCGAAGAATTTTAGACCCTAAATCCTGCCCAAGATGGTTTTTGCTGACCACCTGACTACCTGACCAGCCGACCACCTTACCACCTTAAAAATGTTTCACCCTATCATTCTCCTCTGCCTTTTTCGCATCATTAAATCGATCTAGAGTACCCACTAAATAGCCTGTAATTCTTCGGATTCGATGGAATTTTATAGTACCTTCTTCTCGACCGCAAGCTGGGCAGGTATTGCCAATAATTCCGCTGTATCCACATACAGGGTCTCGGTCTAAGGGATGGTTGATGGAGCCATAACCAATGCCAGCTTCCTTCATAGCTTTTACTACCTTTTCAAAGGCATATAGATTGTTAGAAGGGTCTCCATCGAGCTCTACATAGGTTATGTGTCCTGCATTTGTCAGTTCATGATAAGGTGCTTCTAGCCTAATCTTATCAAAGGCACTAATTTCGTGGTAAACAGGTATGTGGAAGCTATTAGTGTAGTACTCCCTGTCTGTAACTCCTTCGATGATTCCAAAGGTATTTTTGTCCATTTTTACAAAGCGCCCTGCTGTTCCTTCTGCAGGTGAAGCAATAAGGGTAAAATTTAAATTGCGCTTTTTACTCTCGTCATCCATTCTTCTGCGCATATGACCTATGATTTTTAGTCCTAATGCTTGAGATTCTTCGCTTTCACCATGGTGTTTGCCTGTTAATGCTTTTAGACACTCTGCTAAACCGATAAAACCAGCAGTCAGCGTACCATGCTTTAATACCTCTCGCACTTCATCTTCCCATTTGAGTTTATCCGAGTCTATCCATACCCCTTGTCCCATTAAGAAAGGATAGTTTTTTACCTTTTTTCGTGCCTGGATTTCAAATCTTTCCCAAAGCTGTTCTATAACTACATCCAAAAGTCGATCCAATTCTTCAAAAAAGTTTAAGATGCTGCCATCTGCTTTTAATGCGATCTTAGGTAAATTGATTGTAGTAAAGCTTAAATTTCCTCTTCCGTATACTACTTCATTTTCTAAGTCGTGGACATTACCTATAACTCTTGTACGACAACCCATATAGGCAATTTCTGTTTCAGGATGGCCTTCTTTGTAATACTTTGCATTAAAAGGAGCATCTAAAAAAGAAAAATTAGGGAATAATCTTTTGGCGCTGACTCTACAAGCTAATTGGAATAAGTCATAATTGGGTTCTCCTAAATTATAATTAACGCCTTCTTTAACTTTAAATATATGGATAGGGAAGATAGGCGTCTCACCATTGCCAAGTCCAGCTTCTGTAGCTAGCAGTAAGTTTTTTATTACAAGTCTTCCTTCTACTGAAGTATCCATTCCGTAATTAATGGAACTAAAAGGAATTTGAGCACCAGCTCGGCTGTGCATAGTGTTTAAATTATGGATAAAGGCTTCCATAGCTTGATAAGTAGTCTTATCGATTTCTTTTTCTGCGCTTTTTATGGCAAAATTTTGTGCTTTCAAAATAAGCTTTTTATCTTCAAAGTAATCTTCTAGTAGTTTTGCTTCATAATACTGATAATCCTCGTAATTGCTCATCGTTGGAGTAAGTTTATAGGTGCTTTTGATTTTTTGACTAATCTCTACAACAGTATCCCAAATATTAGGTAAATTATATAACAACTCTAAAGATTTTGATAAATTTTGCAGATAATGTTTTTTATAGCTCTTTCGCACGCCTGGAGCCATTCCGTAATCAAAATTTGGTATACTTTGTCCGCCATGTTGATCATTCTGGTTAGATTGGATAGCGATACAGGCCAGAGCAGAATAACTTTGAATATTATTTGGCTCCCTTATATATCCGTGTCCTGTACTAAATCCACCTTGAAACAACTTTTCAATGTCAATTTGGCAACAAGTAGTAGTCAGAGTAAGAAAATCTAGGTCGTGTATATGGATATTGCCCTCTTTATGAGCTTTAGAATGCTCAGGGTTTAATATAAACATCTCATAAAACTGCTTTGCACCTTCAGAACCGTATCGAAGCATGGTACCCATTGCAGTATCTCCATCAATATTTGCGTTCTCTCGCTTCATGTCGTTGTCTTTAGCCTCTTTAAACGTGAGATCACTGTATACTTTCATCAATCGAGTATTCATTTCTCGTACTCGAGTTCTTTCAGCTCTATAAAGTATATATTCTTTTGCAGTGCGAGCGTGGCCTTTTTCAATGAGAACTTTCTCTACAGCATCTTGTATGTTTTCAACAGTGGGTGTTTTTCCATAAGTGCGCTCTTCTATGTACTCTACTACAGCTTCCGCTAGAGAAAGGGCAGTACTATAGTCTCTACCCCCTTTAGCACTTGCTGCTCTAAAGATTGCATTAGAAATCTTTTCTAAATTAAAGGGAACCTCTCTGCCATCTCGTTTTACGATTTTTGTTATCATTCACAATTCTCCTTCATTTGTTTCACTTGAATCTCAATTAGTAGCAAACTACTGTTAAACAATTATTCTGTTCGTTTCAAACACCGCATTGTCTACATATTGCGATAACCATATTAACACACCCCGATATCTTG
Organism: Alkalibaculum bacchi; assembly: GCF_937875145.1. Taxonomy (GTDB): domain Bacteria; phylum Bacillota; class Clostridia; order Eubacteriales; family Alkalibacteraceae; genus Alkalibaculum; species Alkalibaculum bacchi_A. The sequence goes on from NZ_CALNCS010000168.1 coordinate 6,574, forward strand.
CGTCAATTCTTTATTTTGTCCTATTGATCAATAAATTTAGAAAGTGTTTTATACCTAGATAAAATACTTAATTTCTCATGGCAATTCGTGTATAATGTTGAATAATTGGTATTGAGACTAAATATCTTTGGTTTTTATTTAAGGAGTATCCGAAATTAAAAATTAGCGTTAGTGGATTTTGAAGTAAGTAGGACTATAGACATTAATATATGTTTTATAGGTGACATTTTTAAAAATAGATGGTATAGTTAATTTATATTAATTGAATAATAATCAAAATAGGTGTAGGTTATGATTTTTAAGGTTAAAGTCATAATCACTTAAAAGGGAAGTTGAGTGAAAATCTCACGCGGTCCCGCCACTGTAAAAGAGGAGTTACTCTAGGAATGCCCTACTGAAGAATGGGCAAGAGAGACGATGATTCTTGAGCCAGATACCTGCCTGTTTTGAACACGAGCAACTCTACGAGAGATAGGGGATGTGTATATGAACGAACTATTTTTGTAATATATTCTCATTGTTTGGGTTGCTAAACAATGAGTTTTTTTTTGCGCGCGAACTAACGAGCCAGGCGAGAGCTACGCTTTCGTAGTAGATATGTAATTACATAGGTAATCAGCTTGCTGAATTAACTGTGTAATTACATATCTACGGAATGAATGCGCAGCATTCATTTGGCGAGTGGCGCGACTGAGGAATTGGCGAAGCTAATTTCAAAGTATCATAAGCTTGTATTACATATCTACACAAAGGGGGATAAATCTATCAAGATAATAGTCATTGCGGGTACAGCAGAGGCAACATCCATTATAGATAAATTGTTAGACATGAATATAAATGTACTAGCAACTGTCACGACCCGTTTAGGGATGGAATCGATTCACAATAGGAAAGGTTTACATATTTACCAAGGGCGTTTGACTCAAAAAAATTTAGAATCTTTGATTGCAGAAGAAATGCCAGATGGTCTTATCGACGCATCAAATCCTTTTGCCAAAGATATTTCTAAAAACGTTTTAAAAATCTCTATAAAGTGCAATTTGCCTTATTTGCATTATGAACGAAAAGAAATTAAAAGCCAGGGAAAAGATATCATACGGGTGAAAACCTATGACCAAGCTGTGGAAAAATTGATTGAACACAAAGGAAACATCATGCTAACTGTCGGGAGTAGTAAAATTGAGATGTTTACGAAAATACCAAATTTCAAAAAACGTATTTTTTTACGAGTACTCCCAGATGTAAAGATTATTTCCAGATGTGAGAAGTTAGGTTTTAATCCGGGAAACATCATAGCCATTAAGGGTCCATTTACAGAAGAGTTAAATGTTCAACTCATCAAATACTGTAATGCTTCTATTATGGTTACCAAAGAGAGTGGAAATACTGGAGGGACAATAGAGAAAATCTCAGCTGCTAGAACCCTTAACATCCCTACTCTTATGATTGAAAGACAAGAATTTACATGTGAAAACAAGACAGATAGTCTAGAGGGCGTGATAAAATACATCGAAAAAATCATAGGATTAAATGCAATATAACAAATTGTCATTATGTATACTTTATAAATACTATATAGAGATTTAATATTTGCTTTTAATTATATAACTCAACTTTCCCAGCTTAAATTCGCAAACATTGCCTGAATAAATAAGGCTT
>NZ_CALNCS010000169.1 GCF_937875145.1 Alkalibaculum bacchi
CTGATTAAGGCATATTTAGCAAGCAGTTGGTTGACACGTGGAGAAATCAATAACATTTAGGAAGCCCTGAATGCCTAGTCCAAAAGCAATTAAAATCCACAAATGACAAACCGACTCTTATAGCTAGATCCTAAGTCTAACTCATTAGAGTCGGTTTATTTGATATTATTATAGATTTAATTTTCCCAAATTATTAGTAGCTCTTTTTTTGCCAGCTTTCATAACAACCCAGCCATAAATAATTGCAATGATTGCGCCTAGAATGAGGGAAAGGCTATAGCTATTTGGATCTAATCCGAATAGATATCCAATTCTAGATTCTAATCCAAATCCAATAGGCTCATGCAAGATATAACTTACAACAACCATACAGTAGAATACTCCTGGCAATAATGAAATCCAGTAATTTTTGTTTTTACCTGCCAAGTATATTGCAATCATAGCCAGAGCAAATACTGCAATAAGTTGGTTCGTAAAACCAAAGTATCTCCATAGAAGGCTAAATCCTCCAGGACTTGATTTGGAATATACTAATATTACAGCTGCAATTGCAAAGATAATTACTGAAATGCCCATTCTGTTTTTATTTGTAGATTGATCAATGTTAAAGGTTTCTGCTAAGGTAAGTCGTAGAGACCTGAAGGCGGTATCTCCTGAAGTAATGGGTAGTACAATTACTCCAAGAATTGCAAACAAAGCTCCTATGTTTCCTAGAAAATGCCTAGAAATCATACCTACCATTAATGTAGCATTCGTATCCACAGCCGTACCTAGATTAAATAGTACCATTGCGCCTGCCGCCCATACCATGGCAATAAATCCTTCTACTAACATCATGTTAAAAAAGGTACTTCTTCCTTCTCGCTCATCGGTAACCGTTCTACTAATTAGTGTTGATTGAGTAGAGTGGAACCCTGACATAATTCCACAGGCTACAGTTATAAAAAACACAGGGAAAAAGGATAATTCACTAGGATGTTGACCAAAAATATTAGTAGATAAAGATAAATTTGTTAAGTTTACTCCTCCATCTAACAAAACGCCTCCAAAGATTCCAAGGGCAGATAAAACAAGTATTGCACCAAATATAGGATATACTTTCCCAATGATCTTATCTATTGGAAAAACAGTAGAAGCTATATAATAAGCAAAAATTGCTGCATATACAATCCAAAGTACTGGATTGTCAATAGTTGGCTGTTGACCTAAAATATCTGATACAATCAAATCCCCCGGAGTATATATGAATACTGTTCCTACTAAAAGTAATAATATCCAAACTACTACATTATAAATCTTATAGGTTTTTTCACCTAAATACTTTCTAATCATTTTAGGCATTTGATCGCCACCATTTCTCATAGAAAGCATTCCAACAAAATAATCATGCATAGATCCAGCAATTACACATCCAATAGGGATGGTTATAAATGCAATCGGTCCAAACAAAACACCTTGAATAGGTCCTAAAATAGGTCCTGTTCCTGCTATATTTAAAAGTTCAATTAATCCGTTTTTCCATTTACTCATACCGACATAGTCAATACCATCGGCTTTTTCAATTGCAGGTGTTGTTCTGTCATCTGGTCCAAATACTTTTTCACAGTATTTTCCATAGAAATAACCACCAACTATTAAAATAATAAGTCCAATTATGAATGTAGTCATGGTAATCCTCCTTTTTAATAAATAGTTTAAAATAAATCAATAATTACCTTACAGGTTCATATTATAGCTTTTCATTCTAAAAAGGATAAAAAGATCACCAAATGACAAAAAACAGACCCAAAGTGTCTGTTTTTTGTCATTAAGCACATTAAATTTTTCTCAAATTCCTAATATGTTTTTAAAAGCCTTTACATTATTTCTGCTAATGGGCACTTCACCATCATAACCATCTAATAGTGCCATATATGAACCATTAAACCATGGTGAAATTTCTTTAATTTTATTAAGATTGACTAAAAAACTGCGATGAGTTCTAAAAAAACCCTTATCACTAAGTTTTTTCTCTAATTCTTGGATAGAATAATTTGAATGGAAAGTTTCTTCTTTGGTTTTTATATAAATATTTCTATCCTCTGTATAAATAACTATAATACTCTTTATGTCAATGAGTAGTATTTTGTCTTCTTTTAATACCGATAGTTTATTAAGGGCAACAGCTTTTTTAACTAGTTTAGAAGGCTCTGTTTCAGTATTTTCGTCTTGAATTAGATTCTTTGCTTTATTTACTGCCTTTAAAACCCTTTGCTCTTCAAAAGGTTTTAATATATAGTCAATGGCCTCTACATCAAAGGCTTCCAAAGCGTATTTGTCATAGGCCGTACTAAAAATAATCTTACATTTTATATCTAATTTATTTATTTCTTTACTAAGTTCAAGCCCAGTCATATCTGGCATTTGAATGTCTAAGAAAACCAAATCTGGTTTTAGGTCCTTTATAAGCTTTAATCCTTCTATTCCATTGTAAGCCCTACCAATAATCTCTATATCCGTAGCTTTTGAAAGTAGGAAGGATAATTCTTCAATAGATAAATACTCATCATCAATTAAAATAGTTCTTATGCTCAATTTAAGCTACCCGCCTTTGGAATATTTATTAACACTTTTGTGCCTATATTTTCACTGCTTTGGATTTTTAATCCATAATCATCTCCATAAATAGATTTTAATCTTGTGTCTATATTTTTAAGAGCAATACCATGACCAATTGGCTCTTGTGAATCCGGATTAAATCCTACCCCATCATCTTCTATCTTTATAATATAATTCTTTTTATCCTCATTAATAATGATAGAAATAGTTCCACCATCTTTTTTTGTATATATACCATGCTTTACTGCATTTTCCACTAAGGGTTGTAGTATAAGATGAGGGATTTTAAAATTATAGTCATTTATACTGTATTCAACATTTAGTCTTTCGCCAAATCTTGCCTTTTCAATTTCTAAATAAGCTTCAATATGCTTTAATTCACTGCTTATATCTATCATATCATCCTTTTCTCTAAAATTTTCCCTTAGAAATGTACTTAGATTAATTAATAGTTTCCTTGCTGTATCTGGATCGATTCGAACCATCGACACAATAGTATTTAGGGCATTGAAGAGAAAATGTGGATTAATTTGAGCCTGCAAAGCCTTTAATTCAGCTTTTGCTAAAAGTTGTGCGTTATAATCAACTTCTGCAAGTTCTATTTGGGTTGAGAAAAGACGAGCGAGACCTTCCGCTAATTTTACATCAATACTTGTAATTGCATTTTTTTCAGTTTTGTATATTTTTAATACTCCTATCACTTTAGATTTTTTCATTAGAGGAGTAATAACAGCAGAATTAAGTCGGCAAGTTTTATTTGAACAACCAACTTCATCCTTATTTTCTACGATAATAGATTTCTTCGCCTTTAATACCGCTTTTGTTGAAGATGTTTGCACGATTTCACCAGGCCAATGATGATCGGATCCAATGCCAACATGGGCAAGAATTTCTTCTCCTTTTGTAATAGCAACCGCATCTACTTTTGCCATAGAATGTATAATCTTACAAGTAGCTAATGCCGTTTCTTTATTTATCCCATTTCTTAAATAGGGAAGAGTTTTTTCTGTAATCTTTAACGCTAACTCTGATTGAATGGCAGCTTTTCTTTCTTGTTCTTTAAAAATGTTATTTATTAATAATAAAAATAGCATAACTCCTATAGAATTCATTAGGGTCATAGGAACAAAAATCGTTTTTACTAAAGAAACTGCTGCTAAATAGGGTTTTGCAATGATAATGATAATACCCATTTGTATGACTTCTGCTATTATAGTCAGAAAAAATCCTAATACCCATATTTTTTCAAATCTATTTTTATATTTATATCCTATGCTTCCAATAATACCTGCAACAATTGTAGATATCATACAGGCAAATGCCGTAAATCCACCAATATCAATAACCCATCTATGAAAACCTGCAATAAGTCCAGCACTAATACCTACAAAAGGGCCTCCTAATAAACCAGCTACCATAATACCGATTACCCTAGAATTGGCAATCGCCCCTTCTATAGGAAATCCATAATAAGTACCAAAAATTCCAAAGAGACTAAATATGATCGCTAAAAACATTTTGTTCACAAACGTATTTTGCCGATTTAATATTATATTTTTAAAGGGAGTGGTATTTGATAATAAAAATGTAATAAGAAACATTAAAGATATATTATTGATAAGATTTATTGTAATTGGTAAGTTTTCCATAATATCACCTCTGTTATTGTCTCTTTTGGATATCTTTTAATATGGTTTCGTTCTATTTTATGGCCCTTAGGGCGTTACTCCTCAACTTCTTTCTGTTATATCTTATCATATATCCCACCATAAATTAATAAGGTATCATTTTAGTTTTTAAAATGATACCCTATTAATTAAGGATACCCATGCCCACATTCAGCTTGATCCAAAGATTTACAGCTAGATAGTATTTTACTTTTAAGTATCTGTCGCCATTGGCACATAAAAAATCTTATTACATAAAAATGGCGGCCTTTATGGTCGCCATTTTTATGTTCTGTTTTTAACTATTAAAGATCGATCTTTACATCCATCTGCTTGATTTCATCTGCCTCAAAAAACTCCCTTGGCGTGTAGTGAGCTACGTTTGCAATGATACTATCGGGAAATACTAGCATTTTTTGATTAAATGCAGATACGTTCATATTATATACTCGACGTGCGGCCTGCAAATGGTCTTCTGCATCCATAATCGCTGCCTGAAGCTGCTTAAAGTTCTCGGATGAACGAAGCTCGGGGTAGTTTTCTGCAACTAGGTTGATCCGGTGAGCCACCTCATCCATAGAGTGATTGGCTTCATTTTTCTCCGCCATGCTCATTCCAGCGCGAAGCTTAATCACTTTCTCAAAAGTTTCAGTCTCGTGTTTAGCGTACGCCCTTACAACATCCATGGTTTTGGTCAGCGTATCATAACGCTTTGTGAGTGCCACGTCAATCCCTGAACTCGATTCGCTGATCTTTACCAAAAGAATCTTGAAGCGGTTTGACGTGCTTATAATCCATATAATAACAATAACAGCAACTACTAAAATTCCAATTAAAAATGGCATATTCATTCCTCATTTCTTTTTTTGATACCTACCTCACGAAAAAAGTTGCTCGTTATGAAACAGTTCATCCAAAATATCTGTAAAATATGTAATCTCATTTTGAATTCGAAGCTTTAATGCTTGAATATCATTGATTTCAGAACCTTTCTTAATTTCGAAGAAATCCTTGCCGCTATGTACAGCAATATGAACCCATTCCCCTCTAAAACAAAGCAATGTCTGGCCACCAGACTTCTTATCCACAGATAAAATACGCTCCATAAAGTGGGGAGTCAATACATAGAAAGTGTAATGAACGTCGTTGGTAAGGATTTGAAACTGTTCATTAAAGGCATGGTTTTCTGTCTCTACATCGCTTTTGACCCAAGTGTACTTTCCTACAATATTTTTAAAAAGGAGAGCCCGTTCTTTCTTTTCACGAATTCGCACTTCTGCTGGCAGGAATTTCTCTAATTTACAGGTCATCCATATCCCTTTAAAACTGGTTTCCTGCTCTTCTCTTTCCTCTCTTTTCCCTTCTTCATCTACCTCAATTTTTTTTGTAATTTTCGTAACATTTACATCACAAAGCTCAATTTGGTGCCCCTTATATTTTCCACTAATATAATCGTTGCCGACGAATTTGAAGTGGGTTTCAGTATCATAGCTATCCCCCCCCGAATCCCAGTCGTCAATGAGTCCGCTATCTCTAATCCGTGTCCTGTCAATACTCCCATAGGGATTGTAGATGCAGTCATCAAAAACCTCCTCTATTACCTCTTCCACAGTAGTAATCTTTGCGATCTGTTTTATTTTTTTATTTGCTCCCATGCTTTTCATTCCAAAGACAATGACCCCTAATAGGGCGAAAATAAATAGAATCACTTCTGCCATAAGCAAAAAAATAATCACAGCAATCAAACACAAAAGGGCAATAAGACCCATTCGCTTTTTTTTCGTTTTCAGGTCATAGAGTTTCGTCTTAAGCTCCCAATTGCTAGGCTGTTCAAAACTTTCACTTTTCATTCATCTACTCCTTTCAATCTCTGAAGTACAATATTTCCATTAAATCAACCATGATTTGAATTTCGTACTCTACACGCTCTCGTAGTTCTGAAAGAGTTGAATCCCCCACGATTGCTGCCTCAAAGGAGTCTCCCATTGCCACCGCCACATAAATCTTGTCATTTATGAATGACAGAGATATTGGAAAATTGATTTTTTCGCCGGCAAGCATGATGGCTTCGGTTACTTGTGGAGTCAGAATACGCAGCGCCCCAAGAGAATCTTTTGATACTACATGAAACTTTCTATTAAAAGCATCCAGCTCTGTTTGTATCCCTTTGCTAAATGGATACCCACTGCCAGACTTACTATAAACCATAACAGGCTCATTTGAAATAGCGTCATAATCGAATATCATAAGCCGTCCACGAAATACCGTTCTGTATCTCGTTACGGTTTGGGTATTTCCATCGTCATCTGTATAGGTAGCTTCGTACTCTTCTTCAAGATGAACATCTGATTGGATAAAGCGTTTGTTTTGACAACTGGCAGAAAGATAATCGTTGCCATTATATCTGTCATAGGAGGTGAACAACTGGCTCTCCTCTATGTTGCTTTCATCAATTTTTTCATTAGGGCGAAAGTCCACCTGTTTAAAAACCTCTTCTAGTCTTTTCTTTACAATCTCATCTTTAAATGAATCTCTATAACGACTCGACGCTTTTAATACCAAAATCCCTATCTTGAAAAAAACAATTATTGCGATGATAACATATATTACTACCAATCCAGTTTCCGTATAAACGTGCACAGCGATACCAATCAGCACTGCCACCCCGATCGCGAGGAAATATAAAAAACTTGCTATTTGCACTTTAATCCTCGCCCTATCAAGTTCCAAAAATTCGGTGGAACCTGTGGCTTCGGATTCTTTGAGGCTCTTATGTTGCTTTCTTCCGCTACTCACCCCACCAACAACTGCGCCAATCAGCACCGCGACCACCACTATGACTAATAAAATTGGTGCAAAAAAAACACCAAACATTATTACTGAAATGATTAGGCCACCTATGCCATCGTCGATAGCAAATCCCCCAAAATTATAATAGAATATAAGTGCCATTAATAGTGCGGCAGCAGCAAAGCCCATACGCAGCCATTTTACCCAGGAATACCGACTTTCAAAACCCATGATCTTTCTTATGAACTTCATCCTTTATCACCTTCTTAAATTACTCGAACTATCTGCTTTCAACTCGTATTTGCCTTTACATCGCTGCTCTCTTGATACTTTAATCAATATTGTACAGGAGCAATAGAGAAGCTGTTAAATACAACAGACCTCCCACAAGAATTACCATCAGTATGAGCCCCATTATTATCTGGTTTGTTTTTCCGATTTTCCTTCTAGTGAAAAACAATAACATTTCACTCGCCAAACAAACGAGAATTAGGAAAATAATCAGCCATAATGGCATGCTGCCCCTCCTGTTCTTTGCGCCTATGCAAAAGAAATTTATTCTATAAACTTGTATTGGCCACGCATATGAGCCCAATCCGAACTTTCAGGCGCAAAGAAATCGATGGCGCTGTAATCTTTATAGAGGCTAAAGGAAATTTCACCATATTCCGCCATATATTTATCATCTGGATATAAGGTCGCAGTGCCACTCATTACCGTACTACCATTTCGGAGCAAATAAATATCAAACCAAAAGCTACTGCCATTGAACTTAGTAATCTCAATGGAAAACTCGTCTCCTACATACATTCCCGCCCAGTTGGGACCATCTGGAATAAGGTCACCCTTTCCATCATCCTGGGAAATGACATCACCACGGCCCTCATCCTTCGGAGTATTTTCAGTGTGACCGTTGTCCTTCGAAGTATTGTCAGTATGAGTGTTGTCCTTCGAAATAACGTCGCCATGACCGTCATCTAGAATGGTATCACTGAAATCTTCATAAATGGATGCCGTTTTATTGCCGCTGTAGTCTACTGAAACCCGATATATCACCTGATAACCGTCACCCATAAGCCCACCTTCAGCGGTGCCAAGAGCAACACTATAAATATAACATTCCCGTTCCATAGCAGAATCAATAATCATTAAATCGTCAAAAGAAATATAGAGGCACTCATCGGCGGAAATCCTATCTCCGCTGTAAAGCCCTATTGAGGCCAACAGTTCATCTACCAGTCCTGCCCCTTATCTTTTTCGGTAGTGTCAAGTTTGACACCCCTTTTGTTTTTATATATCCTTTATATTCAAGGGTTACATCACTTTTTAAAATAAAAAAGCAATGACCTCCTTTTTTCTTGTATAATGTAGTCGCCACAACCAATTACAAAGAAAGGATTTCATTGCTCATGGACATTATACTTTATTTACTTCAACTAATTCAATACCAACATAAACAAATCTGCTGGCTTATTAACTTTATCTGTAGATACATCCCTCTCAAGCAGTGGTCTTTTGATGATTCCCACTCTCCAAAGTATCAGAAGTTCAAGATTGATGAGCTTCCCAAAATCATATCCTACAAACAGGAATGGAACTGGAAGGATCTCATCTCTTACTATCAGCAGCGTTACCACAAAACCATTCGTCCTGTCTTTCGCCGGGTGGAGTGTGATATTCCTGCATCCTGCCATTGCCCTGCCTGCGATGCCCCTGTGGACTATCTCATGTGGAACGATGGTAAAAAGAAAAGTCAAGTCCTATGCAAGGTTTGCCAATCACATTTTTCTCCAACTAAGGATAACCGTTTTTCAAAGACTACTGTCTTGAAGTGTCCTCACTGTTCCCACAGCCTTGTTCATAAAAAAGACCGCAAACACTTCATCCTCCATAAATGCGTGAATCCGAAATGCTCTTATTATCTTCACAATCTCAAGAAGGTTGATAAAAAGCATCTGGATGAAGACTATGGTAAGAACAAATACAAACTTCACTATATCTACCGCGAATTCACGATAGATTTTTTTAAGATGGATTTAAACTCCCTGCCAAAAAATGCTTCTTCCTTTAAATTCACTAAGTTTGACTCCCATACCATGTCTCTTTGTCTGACTCTGCATGTGAACCTGGGTCTCTCCCTTAGAAAAACCAAACAGGCTTTGAAAGACCTCTATGATATCGACATCTCTCACCAGAGTATCGCCAACTACTGTAAAT
>NZ_CALNCS010000170.1 GCF_937875145.1 Alkalibaculum bacchi
ATTACACAAGACACATTTTTAAAAGCAATAAAGAACATTCATACATTTGACGGACGAAAAGATGGAAAGGCAACCCTTTTTTAGACAAATTCATTCCGAACAAAGATTTATCCTAAAATATCACTTATGCTACCATTCCTAGACCAGTTTTATTTCTATAACTTATTGGTGACATATAGCCTAAAGAGCCATGGATCCTTATATGGTTATACCAGTAAATGTATTCTGCTAACTGTAATTCCAATTCCTCTAAGGTCTCAAACTTATTTTGATATATAAACTCTATCTTTAAAACTTTATTCATAGCCTCACTTACTGCATTGTCGTAGGGATTCCCTTTTCTACTTAAAGAGCGTTTTATATTAAAGGTTTCTAAAATATTATCTATTTTTATGTTGTCATATTCCTTGCCACGATCTGAATGAAAGATCTTTATATCTTTCAATGAGTAATTACATCTTAACAATGCTTTTTCTATTAGACTGGCATCCTTATTGGTCCCAGCAGAATAACCTATTACCTCTCTATTAGCTAAGTCTACTAAGGTGCATACATAATTCCACTTGTTGCCTACTCTTACATAGGTAAGGTCACTCACAGCTACCTCTAGATTATTTCTATCATCAAATTCTCTATCTACTATATTAGAAATACTTGATTCATTACAGCCCTTGCTATGAACTTTATATTGAGCGACTGTATAGTTAGATACTAGTGCATTTTCTTTCATAATTCTAGCTATTCTTCTTCTAGAAACTTGGTAACCCAAGCTATCAAGCTCAATTTTAATCTTTCTTGTTCCATAATTATTCCTACTTCTATGGTAAGCGCTACACAACAAGGTGCCTAGTAAAATAAATAAAGGCTAGCTATAATAGAACTAAGCTAGCCGGAAATATCATTTTCCACATACTGCTTTTACATTTTCTGACCAGGGCATCAAATCTTCCAGTGCTTCTGGATCACTTTGATAGTCTGTGTCAGGCATGTACATCAGCAAATATTCAAGATATGTAAATACATTAAGGTTGTTTGCTTTTGCAGTTTCAACAATACTATATACTGTTGCACTAGCATCTGCCCCCTTTGTAGTATCAGCAAAGAGCCAGTTTTTGCGGCCAACAGCAAAAGGGCGGATACTGTTTTCGGCTAGGTTATTTGAAATAGAGCATCTGCCATCAAGAAGGTAATTCTCCATATATGACTTTTGATTCTTGGCATACTTTACTGCTTTAGCAAGCGATGAACCATTTAATACATTTAATGATTCAAGCCAACACCAAAAGGCATCGAGAACAGGGTTTTCAAGTTCTAGACGCTTAGTATATCTTTCATTAAAAGGAAGTTCTTTAAGATCTTCCTCGATTTTAAAAAGTCTATTGCAGTAATCTCTTCCAATTTCTGCATTAGTAAGCGGGGTATCCTTAAGCTTGTTATCTGGAATAGCTTCCACAAACTTACGCCTCAAATGTGCCCAGCAACCACATCTAGTGACGTCTTTGAGCTTATTATATCCAGCAAATCCATCAGAATGAAGGTATCCCTTAAACCCTTCTAAGTACTTACTTGCATTGTCGCCACTTCTTGACGGTTTATAATCATACAGGATAATAGGGCTTTTTCCATCATTACCTGAGCGATATAGCCACATATAAGATTTTGACTGGGGTTTCTTGCCCTTTTCTTTCAGTACCTGGATGGGAGTTTCATCACAATGGATTATTTCCCTTTTTATCAGTTCTCTTCTGAGGTACTGAATAACAGGATATAGATAATCTTCTGAGCATCGAATAACCCAGTTCGCCATAGTAGCACGTTTCAGAGCAAGTCCAAGATTTTCCCAGTCCTTTTCTTGACGGTAAAGGGGCATACCATTTACATATTTTTGATACATTACATTTGCTACAGAGCTTGGAGATGCAAGAGAATGGTTCATAAGAGATGTAGGCGTTAATGCTTTTTCTATGTAAGGCGTATCTGTATGTTTACATTTAGAGCATTCATAAGCCATACGAACATAACGAACAATCTGAAGTTTAGCAGGAATATATTCAAGCTCTTCTCGAACAGTTTCTTTTCCGATGGCTTTAAGTGCTGTATCACACTGAATACAATAACGATCTTCTTCAAGAATATCACAAAGAACCTCCCTAACTGGAAGGTCTTTAATTAGTTCTTCACGCTTTGTTCTAGAATCTTTACGATAATATCCATCAACACGTTTTTTGATAGGCTCTTCTATATTAGCACGTGCTTCTATTTCAGCTTCATTAAATAAACTAAGCTGTCCATCGATTTCTTTTCTTGAGGTTTTCTCGCTAGAGCTACCAAACTTATCTTTACGCATTAAAATAAGCATCTCTGTAAGATTGCTAACCTGTTGCTCTAGACTTTTTACCGTATTTTCAAGCTGTTTAATGTAAGCGTCTTTGCTATCCACTATAGATTTTCTCCTATCAACTTTATAGATTAATTATACCATAAAAAGAGTCTTAATCATAGTAGTTTCAATGCTTACAGCACGGCAATCGCATGAAGAATTACTTTTCTTAACATTTTGAACTTTACTTTTTAAAAATATAGTTTTTGCTTCTTCTTTATCTAAGCAAGACTGTTCAAAAATGCTTTTCTTTTTACTATTCGATTTTTGGGGTACACGAAATAAACCTTATCCTTAATAGCTGCCAGATTGACCTACGAATGGTACAGCCCAGCTATTTATTATATATTTTGCACTATTAAGTCTAAGTATTTATCGTCGAGTCCCGCTTTGAATCTTTTCATATTTTTACTAACCTTCTTTTGCTCTGGTAGTTCCTTTTTTAATATATTTAATGCTATTTTTCTTAGCATAGATAAATTCTCTGCTCCATTATTTTTTCTCACTAGGCTATTATCTTCTTTAAATAGTACGTCTAGCATCCAATGACAACTTTCTACTCCCCAATGCTTTCTTATTGCCTTTGCAAACAGCTCACATTCGCCTTTTTCAGGCATTTCTAAACTCGATATATAATAGCTTATCTCTACGGTTTCTTTTTCTTTATAATTCACCGTGCGTCTTACCATCCCTATGCTTTTTAGCCCTTTCCAAAGGTCTTTTTCGCTAAACCACCCTATATCATCTGTTTGATAATACTCTCTTTTTTCAATTCTTCCATGCCCTTTTTCTATAGTTATTTTTGTACTCATTTTTATATCGTTGAAACAATCTTCTAGTGCTTGCTTCATATAGTCTGCTACTTCTTTATGGAATGTCTCATGGTTTCCTTTAAGGGCTAGCACATAATCTCCCTTTTTCTTTATGATCTTTTCAGCTATTTTCTTTTGAGTTCCCATAGCATCGATTGTTACAATGCTATCTTTTAAAAACAGCAAATCTAGCAACTCTGGAATTGCTGTTATTTCATTACTTTTTTCACTTGTCTTTATCTGACCAAGTATCATATCATTTTCATCTACCCAGGCATTTACAATATGAATAGGCTTTTTTTCTCCGTCTACTGATCCTTTAACTGTTTTTCCATCAACAGCGATGATTCTTCCTCCTGTATGCTCATTTATTTTATTTGTCCATTCCATAAAAGCTTTATTAAAGGCTTTACTGTCTAAATGCTCAAATACTCTTTGTATCGTGTCGTGAGATGGGACACCATAGTCTAAATCTATATACTTCTTCAGCCACTCTTCTTTTACTTCTGCAAAGGCTCCTATTTCTAGAAAAGTATTGGCATTTGCTATGGATGCCAATACACCTATAAAAAGAATATCAATTAATTTATGTTTTACCTTGCCTACTTGTCTAAAGTCTTCTATTTCTTCAAAACTTTTCTTGAAATCTTCAATATCCATGAGTAATTCCCCCTATAGCATATTTTCTCATACTATAGAATTCGACATGAATCTTTAAAATCCTTTTTGGAATATTTTGTATATTCCTGTTAGCAAGCTTTACTCTTTGCTATATTTGAATCCTTTTAGAATGATTTTTTTCATGCGATAGCCGTGATGCTTACAGGGAATTTTTGTTAATAGAAAGCACCACGTTTTGCAGATCTTATTGCTTTAGGCTGATCAACTGAAAGACCTTCCATAAGCCACTTAAACTCTTGCATTGTAAGCTCTCTTACCTGATCAGAGGATTTAGGCCACTTAAAGTTTCCGTTTTCAAGCCGCTTATAAAGTAAAACAAAAC
>NZ_CALNCS010000171.1 GCF_937875145.1 Alkalibaculum bacchi
TATGGGCGTGTCTTTTGTATCTGGGAGACCGGTATTTGAGACCTTTGTATCTAAATTGCCCTTTACAATCTTACTAACTCTTTCATCCATTATTATTACTATAGCTATTTCCATACCCTTCGGCATTATATCAGCCGTGAAACATAATAGATTTACAGATTATTGTATTCGTTTTTTTACTTTTATTGGAAATTCACTGCCAGGATTTTTTGTATCCCTATTACTAATTTACTTCTTTTCGTTGAAATTAAAGTGGTTGCCTGTAATGGGGAATAATGAATGGAAAAGTCTAGTTCTACCTACACTAACTCTATCGATCTCTATGGCATCAAAATATACGAGACAAGTGAGAACAACAGTTTTAGAAGAATTAGGAAAACCTTATGTTATGGGAGCTAAAGCTAGGGGAGTAAAAGAAAGGACAATTCTCTTTGCTAGTGTGCTAAGGGTATCTATGATTACTTTGGTTACATTATTGTCTTTATCAATTGGTTCGCTCTTGGGAGGTACTGCTATTATCGAATCCATTTTTATGTGGGATGGTGTAGGAAAATTAGCAGTAGATTCCATTATGATGCGTGATTATCCTATGATACAAGCTTATGTTGTGTGGATGGCTATTATTTATGTACTCGTAAATTTAATAACGGATATCTTATACCACTACCTAGACCCAAGAGTTCGACTAAATCAGGAGGAGTAGAATGGGCTTTGTAAAGAAAGATGGAACAAAACAATACAGGACAAAAAAATACAGAGGCCCAGTTAAACTTAAGTTAATGATCTTGATTTGCCTAGCCATGACATTACTACTAGTTGCTCTTTTTGCACATAAGATTGTTCCCTATGATCCCTATGCACAGAATTTGTCTAATGCACTTCAGGCGCCAGGAAAAGAGCATATTTTTGGAACAGATCGATATGGTCGCGATATACTTTCTCGGGTAATAATGGGATCTAGAGCTACTATTTTTTCTTCTTTATTATTATTAGGGATGATTTCGATTTTTGGCACATTAGTAGGAGTCATTTGTGGATATATAGGTGGCAAATTTGATTCTTTTGTTATGCGAATTTCTGATATTTTCTTAGCTTTTCCTGGAATGGTATTTGCCATTGCAGTAGCAGGTGTTTTAGGTGGAGGTATTATGAATGCAGTTATTGCTCTGGCGGTTATTTCTTGGCCTAAATACGCAAGACTGGCAAGAGGACAAGTACTCACTATAAAAAATATGCCTTATGTTCAAGCCGCTATTCTATCTAATAGTAGTTTTGGCAAAATTATTTTTAAGCAAATTCTACCGAATATTTTTGCTCCCATATTAATAACAGCTACATTAGATTTGGGTACAATGATTATGGAACTAGCTGGATTATCCTTTTTAGGTCTTGGAGCAATGCCTCCAATGGCAGAATGGGGGTCAATGATGAGCAATGGGCGCAGCATGATACAAACTTCACCTTGGGTTATATTCGCACCAGGTTTTGCTATTTTTGTTTCCGTAACAATTTTTAATTTACTAGGAGATACCATACGAGATGTTTTAGATCCCAAAAATCATAATGGAACTTCTGATATAAGTTTTCATTCTGCTACGAAGGGTAAATCCTCACTAATTTTCAAATACATGAAAGAGAGAGTTAATAAAATGAAAATAATTAGAAGAATTATGCTCCTATTATTAATTACTATTGTGACAGTAACTTTGTTTACAGGATGTGGACAATCTTCAAATAATGGGGAAGTTAGTGAAAAGCCTCAAAAGATAGTATTTAATTATGGTACAACAGCTTATGGACCTGAAATGGGAAATTCAGGATTAAATCCTCACTCCGATTATTCGGGTTGGTCGTCTGTTCGTTATGGTGTAGGTGAGACCTTGTTTAAATTTAATGAATCCATGCAAATTGAACCTTGGCTTGCTACAGACTATGAGCAGATTGATGAGTATACAGTTAAGATTAATCTTCGAGATGATGTAAACTTTTCAAGTGGTAGAAAAATGGACGGACAAGCTGTAAAGGAATGTCTCGACAATCTTATAGCAGTTCACGATCGTGCTCCAGGTGACTTAAAAATCAAGGAGATCACTGCTGATGGTCAATCTATCACTATCGTTTCTGAAGAAAAAGTACCAGCGCTACTTAATTATTTAAGTGATCCATATGGGGCCATCATCGATATGGAATATGGCGTTACAGAAGATCGTAATGTAGCAGGAACAGGTCCTTATATTGCAGAAAAAGTTTCTGATACTGAAATTAATTTAGTGAAGAATGAAAAATATTGGGGGGGAGAGGTAAAGGTAGATCGTGTAAATGTAAAGGCTATTACAGATGGAGATACCCTTACTATGGCTCTTCAATCAGGAGAAATTGATGCAACTCAGGGGCTACCATATGCGAGCTATTCATTGTTTGAAGATAATAACGATTATAAAATAAGTTCAACCAATACTTCTCGTGCATTTTTTGCACAATTAAACTTTGCTACACCAGCATTACAGGATATTAATGTAAGAAAGGCCATTGCCATGGGTATTGACAAGGAAGGCTTTACGGAAGTGCTTTTAAATGGCAAGGGTTCACCAGCTGTAGGAGTATTCCCATCTAATTTTAAATTTGGAAATGAAGCAGTTAAAGGGCCTACTTATGATGTTGATGCTGCGAAACAGCTATTAGAGGAAGCGAGATGGAAAGACACTAATAATGACGGTTTTGTGGACAAGGGCGGAAAAAATTTGACTATTAGATGGCTTACATATCCAGGACGCCAAGAATTACCACTCTTAGCAGAATCCGTACAGGCAACTCTAAAAGAAATTGGAATAGACGTTAAAGTAAACTCTACTGAGAATCATAGAGATTTTCTTGAATCCGGCAATTGGGATATCTATGCAAGTGCTTTTGTTACAGCTCCAACAGGAGACCCAGAGTACTTTTTTACAACTCACAGCTTAAAATCATCTGCTAAAAATCGAGGTGGCTATTACAATGAGGAACTAGAAAAACAAGCAGGAGAGTTGAGAAACGAATTCAATAAGGATAAGCGTTCCGATTTAGCAGTTCAAATGCAGCAGATTATCCTTGACGATGTGAGCTTTATATTTGCATCTCATCTACAGATGTCCTTTGTAATGAAGTCAAATATAACAGGGTTTGAAGCACATCCTTCAGATTATTATGAAATCACAGCAAACTTAGAGATACAGTAAACGAAGTCCGTGTTTACAGACACCTAATCTCCCACTTAGCTTTCTCCTCCCCTCTGAAAGCTTTAAGTGGGAGTATTCGTATTTATTCATGCAGAATAAATCAAGCAATTAAAAGTATTAGATGCCTTGGAGATGATCAAATGAGAGAAATATTACTTGCTATGAAGAATGTGGAAATCAGCTATAATGCTCGGCCTTATGTAAGGGATATAAGCTTTCAGGTAAAAGAAGGTGAAATCTTAGGAATCGTTGGTGAATCAGGAAGTGGAAAGAGCACGTTGATAAAAGCTGCTATGGGCCTACTGGGACCTACTGGAGCTGTAACAAAAGGTCATGTTTATTATAAAGGTGAAAATATCTTAGATTATAATTCTCAAGAGTTTCAAAATATTCGAGGCTATGAAATGGGAATGATTTTTCAAAATTCTGAAAGTGCTCTTTGCCCAGTTCGTACTATTGGCGATCAATTATATGAAAGTATGAGTCAACACAAAAAGATTACGAAAGAAGAAGCGAAGTCTAAAGGATTAGCGCTTTTAGATAAATTAAACTTTAAGGATGGAAATCGAATTTTAAAAAGTTATCCCTTTGAACTGTCTGGAGGAATGAACCAACGGGTAGGAATAATGATGGGCATGCTTTTAAAGCCATCCCTCCTTTTTGCAGACGAACCAACCTCTGCTTTAGATGTGACCATACAATTGCAGGTAATCCGAGAAATGATGAAAATGCGGGATGAATATGGTACGGCAATCGTGATTGTCAGCCATAATATCGGTGTTATTTCTTATATGGCAGATACCGTTGTAGTAATGAAAGAGGGAAATATTGTTGAATACGGAACGAAAGACCAAATTGTTTTTCATCCCCAAGAAGAGTATACAAAAAATCTTATCGAAGCAGTACCTAGAATCAGGAGGGAAAATGGTTGAATACAATATTGGAATTAAAAGACATAAGTAAAACCTTTACGAAGAAGAATACTCTCCACAAGGCTCTTGATGATGTTTCTTTTACAATGAAAGAAGGAGAATGTTTAGGTATTGTAGGTGAAAGCGGTTCTGGCAAGAGTACTGTAGCTAAAATAATAACCTGTTTAGAAAGACCAGATAATGGAAGTATTTATTTTAAAGGCAAAGACATTACAGGTTTAACACGGAAAGAACGGAAGAAACTGTACAAAAACATGCAATTGATTTTTCAAATGCCTGTAGATTCCTTTAATCCAAGAATTAAACTAGGATCTAGCATTATAGAAGGAATGCTCAATCAAGGAATCTCTAAATCAGATGCAAAGCTGCGGATGTATGGGTTCTTAGATTTGGTTGGTATACCAAGAGAATACGCTTTGAAATATCCACATGAAGTTAGTGGGGGTGAATGCCAAAGGGCAGCCATTGCAAGAGCTATCATGACAAGCCCTGACCTCTTAATTTGTGATGAAGTCACCAGCGCTTTAGATGTAACAGTGCAAAAGCAGATCATTGAATTGTTAGATAAACTAAAAAAAGAACAAAGTATGTCTTATCTTTTTATTAGCCACGATATCGCATTAGTACAGCAGTTTTGTGATAGGGTACTGGTCATGTATCAAGGTCAAATTGTCGAAGAAGGAACAGTCGACCAAGTAATCATGAATCCTAAGGAAGAGTATACGAAGAAGTTAATTGATGCCGTATTGTTGTAGAAGATGAACTTAAAATATATAAAACACACGAGTGATTAAATCCTCGTGTGTTTTGGTATATATATAAAAGTTCTTGACAAAATAAAGTAGGTCATGTAATCTATAATCACAGACACCCCCCTAGGGGTATAGTTATATAAATGATAATGAGGTGAAAATATGAACCAAAAGTTTAATGTAACGGGCATGACTTGTTCCGCTTGTTCGGCAAATGTGGAAAAGACAGTAAAAAAACTGGATGGGGTCAATTCTGTAGAAGTAAATCTACTTTCAAATAGTATGACTGTGGATTATGATGATGTCCATATAGACAAAACAGAAATCATCAAGGCTGTTGAACACGCCGGATATGGAGCTTCTATATTTGTGCGTGGAGCAAGTGCTGAAAATCAAAAAGAAAAGGCTATAAACCCCGTAGAAGAGGAAATAAAAGAAATGAAGCAACGTGTTATTATCTCCTTTGTCTTGCTAATTCCATTAATGTACGTGTCTATGGGGCATATGTTGGGTCTTCCTCAACCAGATTGGCTAATGGGACCTGAAAATGCTATTACCTTTGCGTTTATACAATTCCTGCTAACACTACCTATTGTGTACGTCAATCGCAAGTACTACCGAGTTGGCTTTAAAAGCTTATTTCATGGTACACCTAATATGGATTCACTGATTGCTATAGGCTCAGGAGCAGCATTAGTGTATGGGGTCTATGCTATTTTTAGAATTGGATATGGTTTAGGACATAATGATTTACACTTAGTACATCAATATACTATGGATTTATATTTTGAGTCTGCAGCAATGATCTTAGCGTTGATTACACTTGGTAAATTATTAGAGACGAGAGCTAAAGGAAAGACTTCTGAAGCTATTTCTAAGTTATTAGATCTTGCACCAAAAACAGCAGCTGTTATTCGCGATGGTCAAGAGACTGAAATTCCCGTAGAAGACGTAGTAATAGAGGATATTATAGTAGTAAGACCAGGTCAGAGCATTCCAGTAGATGGAGTGGTTATTGAAGGAAGTACAGCGATAGACCAATCTGCTTTAACAGGAGAGAGTATCCCTGTAGAGAAAAACGTTGGAGATAAGGTCATAGCTGCTACTATAAACAAAACAGGATTTTTCAAATTTAAAGCTGAAAAAGTTGGCGATGACACTACATTAGCACAGATTATTGAACTAGTAGAAGATGCAAGTTCATCTAAAGCACCTATTTCAAAATTGGCGGATAAGATTAGTGGAATCTTCGTTCCTGTAGTAATTGCTATAGCTATTGTAGCCACTATTGTGTGGTTACTTTTAGGGCAATCCTTTGAATTTGCCTTGTCTATAGGGATTTCCATATTAGTCATATCTTGTCCATGTGCTTTAGGTTTAGCCACACCAGTTGCCATTATGGTTGGAACAGGTAAAGGTGCATCAAATGGAATATTGATTAAATCTGCAGAATCTTTAGAAATTCTTCACACAATTAATACGGTTGTATTAGATAAAACAGGCACCATTACAGAAGGTAAGCCAGTGGTTACGGATATTATAACTATGAATGAAGAAACAGAAAAAAATCTACTGCAAATTGCAGCATCACTAGAAAAACCTTCAGAACATCCCCTAGCTGAAGCCATTGTTGAAAGGTCAAAAGAAGAGGGCATACTAGCAAAAGATGTTACTGAATTTGAGGCCATTTCTGGAAGAGGTATCGTTGGTAAAATTGATGAAAAAGAGTATATTGCAGGTAATTTAGCCTTAATGAGAGAGAAAAATATAGATGTAAGCACCTTCCAAGAGACCTCAGATAGCTTTGCTATGGAGGGTAAGACTCCTTTGTACTTTGCAGATAGTCAAATGCTTTTAGGAATTATTGCTGTAGCAGATGTAGTCAAACCTACAAGCCGTGATGCCATTGAGCAATTTAAAGCTATGGGAATTGACGTAGTAATGCTTACAGGTGATAATCAAAAAACAGCAGAAGCTATTAAAAATCAATTGCACATCGACCGAGTAGTTGCAGAAGTATTACCACAAGACAAAGAAAGAGAAATAAGAAGCATACAAGAAAATGGAAAAAAAGTTGCAATGGTCGGGGATGGAATCAACGATGCTCCTGCTTTGGCGAGAGCAGATGTAGGTGTTGCTATTGGAGCAGGTACAGATATTGCGATTGAATCAGCAGACATTGTACTAATGAAAAGCGACTTACTAGATGCAGTTACAGCTGTTCAATTAAGTAAAGCTACTATTAAAAACATCAAAGAAAATCTATTTTGGGCATTCTTCTACAATACCTTAGGAATACCACTAGCAGCAGGAGTGTTCTATACAGCCTTAGGTTGGAAGCTAAACCCAATGTTTGGGGCAGCGGCAATGAGTGTGAGTTCTGTATTTGTTGTATCAAATGCCTTAAGATTAAAATTATTTAAACCAAAACACGTAAATGTAAAATAAATAAATAGGAGAGGTAAATTATGAAAAAGATTATAGAGATTAAGGGAATGAGTTGCGAACATTGTGTTGCAAGAGCCACAAAAGCATTAAATAGCATAGATGGCGTAGAGGCAAAAGTAAACCTTAAAAAGAATAATGCGGTGGTACAACTAGCAAAAAATGTAGAGGATCAAGTATTTAAGGATGCATTAGAAGAAGTAAACTTAGAGGCTGTTTCTATTAAAGAAAAGAAGGGTTTATTTGGCTAAAAACATTAACAAACTAAAAAAGGAGAACAAATATGAAATCTGACAAAACAAAAGTGACTCGTCTTTTAAAAACTGCAAGAGGTCAGATAGATGGAATCTTAAAGATGGTTGAAGAAGACCGATATTGTATTGATATCTCTAATCAGCTGATGGCAGCGCAAGCTATTTTGCGAAATATCAACAGAGAAGTCCTTCACGACCACTTAGGAAGTTGTGTACAGGAAGCCTTTGAAACAGGCGAGCAACGTGAGAAAATTGAAGAGATTATGACCATTATTGACAAATTGACGAAATAATTGACTACTGCCTAGACAATACAATATTTAGAATAAATTAGACATCTAAAACAGCTTAGAGAGCCATTTTCTAAGCTGTTTTTTTGATTTAATCGTATCATAAAAAACATAGAAAATGAGTACCGTATTTAGTAAATTATATCTATTTTTATATACAGTAAAATAAGTAAGTATTATAGTATGTAAGTTATAAACACAATGACTTTGGTTACATATTGTGGTAAAATTATCAATAAATGCGTAGTAGAATGGTAAGAGGGAAATCTTTATACAGGAGGAAATCATGAAAAGAACATCTTTAGATAGTTGGATTAAAGAGAAGATTGGGCAAGTTTCAAAAGAGGAACTAAAGATTGAAGACCTTGAATCTTATCAGTTAAAAAAATTACGAGACACACTACAGTACGTCAAGGAAAAAAGTAAGTTTTACAATAAATTGCTCAAAGATGTAAATCTAGAGGAAATATCTAGCTTAAACGATATATCTACTCTTCCATTTACAACATCAGAAGATATTAAAGAGCAAGGAACTCGTTTTATATGCGTATCTCAAAATGAGATAAATCGTATTGTTACACTACAAACCTCTGGAACCACATCCCAGCCAAAGAGAATTTTTTTTACAAAAGAAGATCAGGATTTAACAATAGATTTTTTTCATAATGGAATGGCGACTTTAGTAGAGCCAGGAGATAAAGTACTAATCCTTATGCCGGGACAGAAACCTGGAAGCGTAGGAGATTTGTTAAAAAAGGGTTTAGAACGATTAGGAGTAGAAAGCTACATATACGGTCCAGTAGATAATGTAAATGAGGTACTTAAAATTATAACCGAAAAAAATATAAACTCTCTTGTAGGTCTTCCTCAGCAAGTTTTTGCTTTAGCGAAATACTACAAATATAATAAAAATACAGACCCTATTTCTCTTAAAAGTATTTTATTAAGTGCAGATTACGTACCAAATTCAATCATAGATGAGTTGAAAAAGGTGTGGAATTGTCAGGTATATGAACACTATGGCATGACTGAAATGGGACTAGGTGGTGGAGTAGCTTGCGATGCCTTTGAGGGTTATCATGTAAGAGAAGCAGATTTATACTTTGAAGTCGTAGATCCTACAACAAGACTTCCTGTGCCAAATGGACAATATGGAGAAGTAGTATTTACTACGCTTACAAGAAAGGGTATGCCCCTGATTCGCTATCTTACAGGAGATATTAGTAGAATAATAGAAGAACCTTGCCCTTGTGGCTCCCCTTTAAAGAGATTAGATAAAGTTTTGTACCGAATAGAGGAATGCATAAAATTAGAAAGTGAAAAGATTCTGACGATTACTCAACTAGATGAAATTTTGTTTTCTATTGAAGAGGTTATTAATTACGATGCTTATTTAACAAAATTAGGAAACAAAGAGTGCTTAAGCATTAATATAAGTTCCCCATTTTCTACAGGCGACTGCTTAAACAATGCGATTTCTAATAAACTGTTATCTTCAGCAACCTTTGGAGAACGGATTGAAAAGAAAAAACTTGTTTTAGATATTAAGAATAAATTTATAAGCCTTGACCAGTCTGATGGTATGCACAAAAGGAAGGTAAAGGATTTGAGGGGTTAGAATCTGTGAAGGAGAAATTTCATATGGAAAGAAGAGTTTACCTTGCTAGACATGGGGCTTTAAATATTTTACAGGATAAAAAAACATACATAGGCCAACTAGATATAAAATTAAATGAAAAGGGGATAAATCAAGCAGAAAGACTAGCTCTTATTTTTAAAGACATGCTCTTTACCAAGATTTATTGTAGTGATTTATTAAGAACAAAGACCACGGCTAAAATCATCGCAGAAGGCCATAATATGAAACCTATCATTGTAAAAAATCTCAATGAAATTCATTTAGGCGATTGGGAAGGTTTATGTTTTGAAGAAGTAAAAAAGAACTATCCACAAGAATTTGACAAACGGGGAAAGGATATTATCAATTACTGTATACCAGGTGGAGAAAGTTTTTTAGAATGCAGCAGTAGAGTCATGAAAGCTTTTAATGAAATCATATCAAGTACCCAAGGTAATCTTCTAATTGTAGCCCATGCAGGTGTAAATCGCATGATCTTATGCAATATATTAAATATCCCCTTAGAACAACTCTTTACTATTCCACAGGAATATGGTTGCTACAATATTATTCTTCAAAGAGAAGGGAAATTATCAGTAGAAGAAATAAACAAAACATGTTCATCGACAAAAACAAATCTATGTAGTAATTCCTTTTAAAAGCAAATACCTCGCCTTAAAAGCGAGGTGTTTTAATCTTACACTTTGAAATTCTTTAGATGGTTTGAGTAGTACTTTCAACAGTTATTTCTAAAGCAGCTCTTGCCCATTCAAATTTTTCTTTCGTCAGATCAAAATTAGCACCGCTCTTTATAAAATTTCCAGTTCCAGTAATTAAAAAACCTGTGCCTTTGTACATTTTTCCTTGAACTTCTCGACTTCCAATAGTTAATTTGATTTTAGAATTTGCTTCAATATTCTTTTCGGTTTTAGACATCCCAGCAGAGGGAATTAAGAGTTTATCGTCTTCGGTTACATAGATATAGCTGTTCCATGTATTTACCACATGAGGTTCATCTTTACCCTGTGTAACAATAGCCACTATGCCGTCAGATGGGTGAGATAGGACCTCTAGTAATTTTTCGTTTAGCATATTCAGGACTCCTTCTATTATAAACGATTAAGCAATCTCTTTTGCTATTTATGAGCGTCTACAATAGTATATGCTTTTTGGTACATTTCAATCAGCTAAAAGTACCCTTTTAATTTAGTAGTACATTACATGAATAATGAGAAGAATGGAGCGAATAAAGCTATCTTTTATAAATCATCTCATAGGAATATAGCCTGCTTGTTCGATGGATCTTTGACCTTCTTCACTGAGTATCCATTCTAAGAATTGTCCTGCTGTACCCTCTTTATCGTCACTTCTTATAACACCATAATAATTGGTAGTAAAGGGGTAAGAACCATTTTTTAGATTATCTGATTGGGAAGAAATATTGTTTATTTTTAATACTTTGATATCCTCATTTTTGTACAAAGTATTAATATAATACTGATAAGTATACCCAATACTTGATTTGTTGTTTTCATATTCTCCAACGACTTCTACTAATTCTCCCATCCCTTGGATCACTTTAATTTTATTAGGTGGGAGCATTGTTTTTCCTTTCATGACTAGATTTTCCATGGCCGTTTGGCTCCCAGAGTTTTGCTCTCTTTGATAAGCAGCAATTTTTTCGTCATTACCGCCTACTTGACTCCAGTTGGTAATCTCACCAGAATAGATGCCTTGAATTTGTTCTACAGTCAAACTTTCTATAGGATTATCCTTATGAGTAATAAAAACAAAAGCATCATAACATATAGGGCGAGTAATCAATTGGATATTGTTTTCTTGGGCGAGTTGTAATTCATCCTGAGAAGGTTCTGTAGCCAAAATCAAATCTACAGGGTGATTTTCTTCCATAAATGTATTCGTAGAACGAATCATGCCTAAATGATTTGGCGTAGATAAAATTAAATTTTCGTAGGCTATGTGGGTTGTATTAAAGGCCACAAAATCATTTGCGTCTTGATCAGACAAACCTAAGTGCTGTCTCGCAAATTCGATTGCCATAGGAACAGCAACAGTTGAACCATCTAAACTAGGATACGTTCCATACTTTATTTCGTAGTATTTTTCTTCCTCATCATTTGTGCTCCAACTTCCTTTTACCTTTCTTTCTCCTAATTGAAACGAGCTATTGTCTACGAATTGACGCCAGTTTTGATCTCTTTTGACAATCTGATTGATTTGTGACCAGGAACCCGTTCGATCAGGTTCACCAGTGTATTTTTTCGAATAGTTTACGTATAAGACAATTGCGATGACAATTAGAATTACAAAAATAAGTAGCTTTTTTTTCATGACAATTCTCCTTTAATATTAGTGAGACCGTTATTGAAATCTTTTAATATTTTACATTATTATATCAATTTGTGTATTTTAATACAATGGATGATAAATTATTCTAGAATGCTAAGAGAGGTTTGTTTTTCGTTAAGGGAGTGTATATCGATCATTCTAAGAAAATTAAATGATTTTTAAAAAAATAAATTAAGCATCCTTAAGATGCTTAATTATCCACTACAGTAAAATAAATAAGTTCCAGTAAAAGATTATTTTTAACTTAATAGACCTATACTCAAAGATCTGAAGGTGAATAATAGAATGAGATTATAAAGGTGTTTGAATTTTGCAATATTATCCTATATATATGTATGAAAGGTGGGATTTTGATATGTATAAACTTAAAACAAAAGAAAATGACAATAATGTCAAAGAATTTATAGAAAAGGTTGAAAATGCAAAAAAGAGAGAAGATGCGTATAGATTACTAGACATATTTACAGAAGCTACAGGATTAGAGGCCAAAATGTGGGGCGATAGTATGATCGGATTTGGGTCATACCACTATAAATATACTTCAGGACATGAGGGGGATGCCATGTTAGTAGGATTTTCACCACGTAAAGCAAAGTTTAGTTTGTATTTAGCACTAGAAGATGAAGAGATTGAAGAGCAAATAAAAGATCTAGGTAAGTTTACTGCTGGGAAAGCGTGTGTGTATGTCAATAAATTATCGGATATCAATATTGAAGTGTTAAGGAAGTTAATAAAAAGAACTGTATATGTGACAAAAGAAAGGTATCCAGAAAATATATAAGAATATAGCTATACATATATTTTTTAGTGGAATTTAGAGGTGGGAGTGATACTTAATTTATTTGTATTAAGAGACAAGAGAAATTGAATCCTAGTATATAAAAAGAATTTGGAAAAAATCTTTCTTTAAAGTAGAATGAGAGTAAAGGGAAGGAGGATATAATGCAAAAAAAGGAAAGTGTTTCTTGCCACTCAGAAAAAAAAGAATCGTCAAATTGCAATCACCATTGTAATGGAGGGGAGATGCACGAATCTTGTGTTTCTTTAGTTCCTATTTTCAATCATTTAGATGGAGAACAAATGAACGTAATCTCAAAGGTGATTCGCTCAAACTCATATAAAAAAGGTGAAATCATCTATAAACCGGGAGATAAATCCGATTCCCTTTACATCGTAAGTAAAGGTAAAATTAAGATTTACCGCTTATCCGAAATGGGAAAAGAGCAACTGGTGCGCATTTTAACTGCAGGAGATTTTACAGGAGAGTTAGCAGTGTTTAGTGAATCCATTCACGAATCATATGCTGAAGCTATGAAGGACACGGAAGTTTGTATGATTACTCGGACAGATTTACAAGAACTTTTACGAAAGTTTCCTTCTATTTCATTAAAGCTATTATCGGAATTTTCAAAGCGTTTAGAGGATTCCGAAAAACAAACTACTCGAATTTCTACAGAAAAAGTGGATACAAGAATCGCTCAGTTTTTAATGGAATGCGTAGAAGATCAACAGGAAGGGACTGAATTCGCTTTACCTATGAGTAAAAAAGATTTAGCATCTTATTTAGGAACGACTCCAGAGACCATTAGCAGAAAGCTAACAGAGTTTGAAGAACTAAGGTATATTAAGCAAAAGGGAAGAAAGATAAAGATACTAGACAATGAAGGTTTACTACTTGTTTAGATAATCTATAATAATTATAAACAATATCACAATTTTTAATGGTTGTGGTATTGTTTTATTTAGTAAGAGAATTCTACTTTTAGACTTAACCACTATTTAAGTTATCTTTATATGCAGTTAAATTTTGACTTGTAGGACCGAATGCTAATAGTTAGTAGCTAAACGCCAAAATGCGGTCATTTTTTTTGTATAGAAAGAGGAGTAGAGTTTTATTAATTAAAGTTAATTGAGTATTTTAGAATAAATATGGGTATGTACATATATAGTAGATAATTTGTATGAAGTATCTATACTGGCCATATAGCTTGTGCAAATGTCTAGAATAATAGGTAAGTTTATTATCGTATATTATATTACAGAATGGAGAGGAGTTACACCATGAAACAATGGAAGTGCTTAGTATGCGGTTATGTACATGTAGGAGATAATCCTCCTGAAGAATGCCCTATCTGTGGAGCGTTAGCAAATCAATTTGAATTAATGGAAAAAGCTCAAGATATTCAAAGTGAAAAGAAGTCACCTAGGTGGCGTTGTAAAGTATGTGGTTATATACACGAAGGAGCAGAGCCCCCTGAAGAATGCCCAGTTTGTGGCGCAAAATCAGATATGTTTGAAGAGGTTGAAACGGAAAATACAGAAAGATATGAGAAGCTTAATGCTTATGGCCCTAATGGAAAAAAACTTTGGCAATGCACTGTCTGTTTGTATATTTACGAAGGAGATGAGCCTCCTCTTCTTTGCCCTCGTTGCTGGGCACCACAAGACATTTTTGTTGACTTGACGAATCCCAAACCCATTCCAGATCCCAATAAACCCAATACGACAGATGAAACGGAAGCAGATGTATTAGTTGTAGGAACTGGTGCGGCAGCATTTGCAGCAGCAATAACAGCAGCAAATGAGGGGAATTCCGTTATCATGTTAGAAAAAAGCGGTATTATCGGTGGGACGACGAGGCGTTCAGGTGGTGGTTTCTGGACCCCTATGAACCGTCATCAAAAAGCTAAGGGAATAAAGGATAATAAAGAAGATGCAATCCGTTATATGTGCCGTCAGTCCTATCCTGAGCTTTATAATGAGAATGCTAAATATCATGGTCTACCTGAGCATAAGTATAGTTTAATAGAAGCGTTTTGTGAAAATGGAAATACTGCCATCGAGTTCTTAGAGAGACTAGGCGTATTTGAGTCTACAGAAGAAATAAACTGGCTAGGTAAGAATCCTGTTGATTACCAAAGCAATTTACCTGAGAACAAGGGAATTCGTGGAAGAATTTTGTATCCGAAGAACGATGAAGGCAATATGGGTTTTGGCGTTGTGCTTATTGAGAGATTTAAAAAATATGCCAAGGGACATGGGATACCTGTAAACACTCATCATGAAGTTACCAAAATTCGCAGAAATCATGATGGCGTTGTCTATGGCGTCGAAGTGAAAGCAGGCAAAGAAATAAAGACGTACAAAGCTAGAAAAGCAGTCATTTTTGGTACAGGTGGATACACACATAATGACGATATGATGCGCAATTTTCAGCGTGGTCCTATCTATGGTGGATGTGCTGCTCCAGAATGTACAGGTGATTTTGTACCCATGGCCTCTCAAGTTGGAGCTAAAATTGGCAATATGCAAGGCGCCTTTCGAGCACAATGTTTGCTAGAAAATAAGCTGGATAATCCCAATGCAGCCAACAACTGTTTTTTTATTGCTGGTGACAGCGTTTTTGAAGTAAACAAATATGGAAAGCGAGTTGTCAACGAAAAGAGAAATTACAATGACCGTGGAATGGTGCATTTTGCTTGGGATCAAAACAAAGCTGAGTGGACGAACCAACTTTTGTTTCTTATTGCTGATAAGAGAGCTGTGGAACTATGGGAAGGTTTTCCACCTTATGTTAGCTCTGGAATAGACTTAAAGTATCTTATAGAGGGAGACACTTTAGAGGATCTTGCACGGAAAATCAGAGAACGTGTGGAAAACTTGGCACCTAATATAGGAAGTTTCAGATTGGATGAGACCTTTGGGGAAGGATTAAAGGAAACCTTCTCGCGCTTTAATGAATTTGCAAGGACAGGTAAGGATCTTGATTTTCACCGAGGAGATTATGATTACGACCGAGAATGGGGCTCTATCAAGCCTACAAAACCAGGTGTAAACTGGCCTGAAGACATGAATAAAAATTACACTATGTATCCTCTTTCAGAGGAAGGGCCTTATTTTGCAGCAATTCTGGGCTCTAGTACACTCGACACGAATGGAGGCCCTGTAGTAAATGCGAATGCTCAAGTTCTTGACTGGAACAATGAACCTATTGAAGGACTTTATGGAGCAGGCAACTGTATAGCAGCGCCAAGTGCAAATGCATATTGGGGTGGTGGTGGTACTATTGGACCAGCCATAGCTTACGGTTATATAGCGGCGAGACATGTATCACAAAAATAAAAATAAATAATCAAATTTTTAAAGGGGCTATCGAGTAATAGCCCCTTTCTTTTGCCTAAATGAATAGGTATAAATTGTATCTTTATTTTTGGGTGTTTTGTCCCTGATTTTGGCTAGACTGTCCTTGCTGTGGTTGCTGTCCTTGTTGGGCCTGTTGACCTTGTTTTCCTTGGCCCATGCTTGAAACCATTTGTGGAATTTTATCCATAAGTTGACTTGTAGAGGCACTATTTACTGGAATCATAGATACCTTGTCTTTATCAATCATAAGAACGGCATCAGTGCAAAGTTTTGCTCCTAAACCGAGAGCACCACCTGACATTTTTCCTGATACAGATGAAGGTATAGGCTGAGTCTTACTAGCGATGTTACCACTACCATATCCAAGGGTGACCGAAACAATAGGCATAAAGGTTTTATTTTCGTGAACAATTGGTTTTCCAATAAGACCTTGATTTAGTTTATTAAATAGATACAGTTTTAAGTAAATATCTAGGTCTTCAATGGTAATAAAAGCTTTGAAAAAAGGTTCCAACCAAACTAAATCTATATTAATATTGCTTTCATTTGAGTGATATTTTAATCTAATATGCAATACGATTTTGAATAGCAAGATGATGATGAATACTAAAGATGATGCAATTAAGATCAATAGGATTTTTATGAATATCACCTCCATTTCAAGTACATGAATCTTTTAAAAATTTGTATTCTTTTGTACATTAAGTAGTATTTGTTATTCAGGCTAAAAAAATCATAAAAGATAATGGGAAATAAAAAATGAACTTTTTTGATGGGCGAAAGCTCTAAGGTATGTAAGGTGGTGATAAGGTGGATATTAATGGACTTGTAGGGCAAGCAAAGGAAGGAAACAAAGATGCACTAGTTCAATTGATTATGGTACAAAAAGATTCATATTACAGATTAGCTTATGTATATACTCAAAATAAAGAGGATGCAATGGATGCAATGCAGGAGATGATTTTGCTTGTTTATCAAAAAATAGACCAATTAAAAAACAATGACTCTTTTTATACATGGAGTAAAACGATTCTAGTCAATATTGTAAAACGAAGACACAAGAAAAATAGAAAGGTCATCTCTATAGAAGAAATAAAAGCTGAAACAATTGACGCGTATAATAGTGAAAATAGATTGGACTTAGAAATGTATTTAAATAAATTAAGCTATAAGCATCAAGAGGTAATACGACTTAGGTATTTTCTTGATTTAGATTATAAGACAATATCTCAATTATTAAAAATACCACTTGGGACAGTAAAATCTAGAATAAATGTAGGAATAAAGATATTGAAAGAGTCATTTGGAGGTGATTATTATGGTGAATAAGCTCGATAAAATACTACAGGAAGAAAGATCGGAAGAGCACACGTCTGAACTCC
>NZ_CALNCS010000172.1 GCF_937875145.1 Alkalibaculum bacchi
TGAGTACCTATTAGTACGTCAATATGATCAATACCTAAATTTCTTATATAAGAAACCACAAGATCTGAATCTCCATTGTTTCCAGCATCTATTAACATGGTCTGTCCTGATGCGTCTTGTATCAGAATGGAATCTGCTTGTCCTACGTCTAAAAAATGAATTTTTACTTGTCCTAATGGTACATCTTTATTGATCCCATCATCTGTAAAGAGATTAAATGCAAAAGCTGCGATGGCAATAATAATGGGTATCAATGTTTTTAATAATTTATTCATCCTGTCATCTCCTTCTAGTTTAATTCCCTACTATTATACTAGAATTTCGTAAGACAATGATATATTTCTTCCAAGAAAAAAGAGACACCATCGTGTCCCTACAAGCTAATGCATTCTATTGTGTTTTTTCTCTTATAATTCTATTTCTCCATTTTGCTTCCAAACTATATCCTCCTATAAGAATAACGAAAGTACATATTAATATACCCCACTTGCCCTCATATTAATAATAAACTAAAATGATTTTATCTTTCTTTACAAAAAAGTCAAGGGCCTATAGTAAAACTTTTTAGTTGAAAACAAAATAACAAAAGCCATCTAAAGGCAGCTTGTAAGTTCTAAGTAAAATCAGCAGGTTGCTTCTCGAACGCTGATTTTACCTGATTAGTTGATCACCTGGTTTTAATCTTCGAACAAATTCCCCAATGTCCCCAGTACACTACCCTCACCTTTCGAACTTCCGCCCGCATATTTCGATGAAGCGATAATTCGATCAGCTAACCTGCTAAATGGTAGGGATTGTAGCCATACTTTTCCTGGTCCCTTTAAAGTGGCAAAGAATAATCCTTCTCCTCCAAATACGGCCGTTTTAATATTTCCGACAAATTCAATATCGTAATTTACCTCTTGTGTAAGCGCTACTAAACATCCTGTATCCACTTTAAGGGTTTCCCCTGGAGCTAATTCTCTTTCGTAAATGGTTCCACCTGCATGACAGAAGGCAAGTCCATTTCCTTCTAATTTCTGCATAATAAACCCTTCCCCACCAAAGAATCCTACACCAATTTTCTTTTGGAATGCAATGCCAACAGCAGTGCCCTTTTCCGCACAAAGAAAGGAATCCTTTTGACAGATAATCTTGCCATTATATTTTGATAAATCGATGGGAATAATCTTACCTGGATAAGGGGCACCAAAGGCAACTTCGCCTTCACTATTACCTATCTGAGTAAATAAAGTCATAAATAAGCTTTCCCCTGTCAAAACCCTTTTTCCAGCTCCCATAAGCTTGCCCATAAGACCACCGCCGGAACTTTGAGCAGAACCATCACCAAAAATGGTATCCATCTTAACCGTCGCATCCATAAACAATAATGCTCCAGCTTCTGCAATTAAACTTTCATTGTTTCTAAGTAAAAATCGAACGAACTGCATATCATCCCCATAAATTTCATAATTAACAGCCATTTTAATCCTCCTCTACATAATGGTATATCTATACTAATTTATTAATCAAGCAATTTATACATACTCATTTATTTTTCTATTAAACACCACTAGTTTTAAAATTTACCTTTTTATTATAATAACATCACAAAACGTTGATTAATATCCACTGATCGAAATTTCTACCTTATATTTAAATGTCCATATAAGGCAAGCTAACTGTTTGCTGAGTAATAACTAAGATTATTGATTTCAAAATAATTATTCAATGTCCACCACGCATTCCTTTTATCTGGTTGAATCGCTCTTACAATAATAGTATTTATATAATATCATAATTATACAATAAAATAACACTTTTTCCCATTATTATTAACACAAAAAATAACTTTAGCTCGATTCTTCTTTAATATATTTACAATAACCTTCAAACTCTTGTATAATATTTTATATAGCATAAATAATATTACATTATATTTGATACATCTTATCTAAACTTACACTACGAAGGGATACTATTAATGAAATTTAAGATTGTTTCTACTGAAGTAAACAAAACACAAAGTAATCAAATAAAAGCAAAAAACGCTACTGTAGCGCCTAAGGAAACCTTTGCTAATGTTCTCGATACATACCTCTTAGAAGCTAGTACAGATGATTCTTTAAATTCAATATCTATTGATATGCCCATCAAAAACGAACGCATACTGCGCACAATATTAGGTAGTGTTGACATGGTTACTCCTACCAAAATGCCAAACAGTAATCATGCTGCCGCGGCCTATGGACACTCCATTCCCCTAGTTACATCAGATGGCGTGCAACAAATTGCCCGAAATATAACTGCATTATATGAGGGAGGCGGTGTAGCTGGTAATTTTGATGGACAGGGTTTGTCTCTTGGGTATTTACAATGGAATATAGGATCCAACACTTTACAGCCATTACTTAGAGAAATGTCAAACAACACAAATACAAAAAAAGATTTTGAAGCGATTTTTTCTGGATTAGTTCAAGTTACAAATAATAATGGCTCAACAGCTACTAGGAGTATGAGCGACGAAATTCGACGAATGCTCGATATGACCTCATCACAACAACTTGCTTGGGCAAAATCATTAAATACGAGACAAAACAAAATAAAAGAACCTTGGAAATCAGCTATTGGCAATTTAATTCAAAACAATTCCTTTAAGCTTATTCAAGATCAATATGCAAGACCTTATTTTGATAAAGCCAATAAAATCGTCAACGACTCTACTATTGGAGTCAAAACGATTCGCGGATACTCCTTAGCCTTTGATATTGCCGTGCAAAATGGCTCCATTAAATCTTCCGCCTATGACCTTATTGTAGGTGCTTTATCAGGAGAAAACAACAAACTAACCAATCCAAATAACTCGAGTCTATCGAGAAATCAAAGAGCTGTGGTACTCGATTTACAAAGCCGATTAAAAAACGTCTCAGATTCAGATACCCGCAAGTTATACTATACAGCAGCCGCAGTGGCCATTTGCGCCAAAGATCAATATGCAAAAGACGTTTGGTCAAGAAAATCAACAATAATAGCCGGCACGGGAACCGTCCACGGCAAAAACCTAGCCCTAAACAAGGCAGGTCTTAGTGACGATAAATTGGTTTAACTTAACCACCTTTATGATCTTTTGCCACCAAGCTTTTAACAATTTATCCTTTCTGCCGATAAAGAATTATTATAAGGGGGGTTTATATGAAACATCAACAAAAAGAAAAATTAGAAAGTTATGCAATTACAAAAAAAATACTTCTGTACACATCCGTTTACAGTCTATCAATATTTCTAGTTCTAGGATTTATTGCTGTATATTATCTAAATCGTTCAGGAGAGCTTTCCTCTACGATGCCATTAGTCCTTTCTTATCTTGTATTGGCAATCATTTTTACATTGGGAAACATCGCCTATATCAATAGCTTTATGAAGAAAAATCTTCATAATACTATTCTTTTCTTAAAATGGCTATCGGATAAAATGTCCTGTGGAGATTATACCTTTGTCGTAAATGAAAAGAGATTAAAAAAGGACGAATTTGGAGAACTTATTATTTCTTATAATACCGTTATTAAAGAAACAAGAAACCTAATTGACAAAGTATATGATGCTTTAGAGCTTCTTAGTTCAGCCTTACATAATCTAGGTGACTCTGTGAACCAATCGTCAAGAGCATCAAGCGAAATACTAAAGAGCAGTGAAGAAATTGCTACGAGTTCTTCTGAACAAGCTATTGCTACAGAGGATGGACTAAGGAAATCTTATGACTTAGGTAAAATTGTTGAAGAAAATAACGGCTTACTGCAATCTGTAAATAAAATGTCTGAAAAAATTGTCTTTACTGCAAACGATGGCATGACACAGGTAGAGGAATTATCTGATAAAGTTCAGATTACAAATGAATCTATAAAATCGATTAACGACGTAATCATAAAAACCAACAAAAGTGCTATGGATATTAAAGCGGCTAGCGATATTATCTCTGCTATAGCAAAACAAACCAATCTTTTAGCACTAAATGCAGCTATTGAAGCTGCTCGCGCTGGTGAATCTGGAAGAGGCTTTGCCGTGGTAGCAGAAGAGATTAGAAATTTAGCCGAACGCTCTACAGAATCAACTGCGCATATTGATTCTATTATTCAAGAATTACAAACCAATTCAAGTAGCGCACTAAAAGAGATGGAATCTACAAATAAAGTTGTGAGAGAACAAGTAGAAAGCGTAAAAATCACAAGCGATAAATTTAACGAAATTTTGGTATCTATTGACGAAAATGCCGTTGCTGTATATACACTGGGCGAAAGTATTGATGAGATGAATGGAATCCAAAAAAATATTTCTGAAATCATTGAAAATCTTTCTGCAATTGCCCAAGAAAATGCCGCTGGAACAGAAGAATCGATAGCGAGCATAGAAGAGCAGTCAAATCATATACAAAATCTAACAATTGAATCAGAGAAGATTAACATCTTAAATGAAGAATTAAATAATACGATTCGATTCTTCAGAACAAGAACTAAAAAAGAAAAGAGCTCCACATAAAAACAAATCCCCCTTCAATATGATCTGATACCTGAAGGGGGATTTATTTTAATACAGTATTAATTTAAATGCAAGACTTCCATTATTTTAGAAAACAATATTTATTGAATGAGTAAATTTGGTATAATACATCTATTAAAACTTACAATAGAGATGAATGGAGGAATATTCATGAAGGAAGGTATATCTTTTGCACAAGTTGAAACATCAATAATCATGGAACCACGACACTGTAATCCAAGTGGTAATATTCATGGCGGAGAAATGATGAAGATTATGGATAATGTAGCAGGCATCGTAGCCGTTAAACATGCTAAGGGAAATGTAGTTACAGCTAGAATAGATGAAATTATCTTTCATATTCCTGTACATGTGGGAGATATTGTGACCTGTATCGGCGAACTAGCCTATGTAGGCACTACTTCAATGCAAATTTTCGTATCGGTTCTCGTTAACGATATAAAAGGACAAAATGAATCTAAAATTGCACTCACTGCATTTTTCACTATGGTTCACTTAGATGAAAATGGAAAGCCTGCTCAAGTCGCCCAACTAACCCCCACCACCCTTGACGAAGAGGCACTGTATCTACTAGGGAAGAGAAAGTACGAGGAGAAAAAATGGATTATATTGAAGCTCCGCCGATACGGAAAGCTGCATTTATGAATGATAGCTTAATTGAATAAGGTGTGGGAACGAAAAGCGTTTTCCCTCCTTTATTTGTGGCCGTTGAAATTTAAAGAGTGA
>NZ_CALNCS010000173.1 GCF_937875145.1 Alkalibaculum bacchi
GATTATTGTGTCCTATCTATGCTGTTTTACTGAAGAATATCTCGTCCCCTAACAATATTCACGTCAAAATGCAAAACGGATTGCAACCGCTTTGCATGAAAGAGGGTATGTCAAAATAACTAAGGATAAAAAAGACGCGAGGGCGTTACGAATTAAGCTTAATCCAAAATGTACAGAATACTTTAAAAAACGGGAGAAAAGGGAAATAGAATTTCTTGAAAAACTCTTTACCGGATTTGATGTCGAATTGACACAAAGCATTTACAAAGGATTTATTAGATTGGAACAAAATATTAAGACGATGCGATATGCCTTTATCAGAGGGCGAAACAATTGAAACTAGTATTGATATTAAAAAAGGCGATGTGGACATAATTGTGGAAAACGAAAATGGTACAATCGCATATCAAGGCAATGATGTGGAAAGCTGTAATTTCATGATTGAAATTGAAGAAGCAGGTACTTATACTTTTTATATTACGGGTCTTAAAGCAGGAGGGAGTGTTTATTTTATAAAACAATGAAAGCTGAAAAAACAAAGAACTACATAATACAATATGTAATCTATACTTATGGATTATTTGGGTTGTTGCTTTTAACATTAGGTGGTATAGCAATAGTATTATTGCATTCGTTATTTGCACTATTGATGACCTCATCAAATTCAAGACCTTTTGACATTTGGACTGAGGTAATTGTTATGCCCTTCTTGAGGTGATGCTGATTTCATAGTATACTTTGCTGCCGGGACTGCAGACTGAGATTTCTTGATAGGTTGATATTTAAATTTTATTGATATAAGTTTACAAAGGAAGGCATCGATAGCGAGGATTAATTTAACTTGCTATAGTAAGATTTTACTATGAGGTGAAGAAATGGAGTGGCTAAAGAATTTGAGCAACGCCATTAATTACATTGAAGACAACTTAGCCGAAGCGATTTCCTATGAAGAAGCAGCAAAAATTGCGTGTTGCTCCACCTATAATTTTCAGCGAATGTTTTCCTATGTGGCTGGTATTTCATTGTCAGAATATATCCGACGCAGGAGAATGACACAAGCGGCATTTGAATTGCAGTGGGAAATATTTTCTCTCTTAGGGCAAAACGGTGTTGAGTGGATAAGATTACAGTGAAAAAGCACGGGCCAGAGGAATAGGCATAAATGTTGGTGAGGGGATAAATTACTATGATAGAAAAACTAAAAATTCAAGATTTCGATACAATATATGACCTAATGGAAATGAGTTTTCCAGGTGATGAATATAGAACCTACGATGAGCAAAAAGCACTGCTTAATAACCCTGCCTATTCTATTTATGTGTTGTATAATGAATCTCAAGGCATTAATGCTTTTATTGCGGTTTGGGAATTTAATAAATTTGCTTACATCGAGCATTTTGTTGTAAATCCTGAACATAGAAATGGTGGAATTGGAGCATATATACTGAATGAACTGGTAGAACTGCTTAGTAAGACTGTTTGTCTGGAAGTTGAGCCGCCAGAAACAGAAATGGCGAGCAGGCGTATTGGCTTCTACAAGCGAAACAGTTTTTTCCTTAACGGATATCCATATATGCAACCTCCAATATCTCAAGGAAAGAAGGCCATTCCGTTGTTCATCATGACTTCAGGTAGCAAAGTGGATGAGGACATGTTTGAGCATATAAAAGGCACTTTGTATACAAAGGTGTATAAATATATATAAGCATAAAATTTCATCTTTTGGCTGTGGACGATCAACACAAAGAAAAAACTCCTCACTGTTCCTTGAGATATTGTTAAAAATATATTCTATTGTCTTTCTGATATAAGAAGTTCAATTTCATCTTCGGTTGGTAGATGATAAGGCAACTGTTTCAGAGATATACCTTACCACCAAGGGGGCAATATCTATTTACAGCATCTTTTTTGTATCCTCAAGGCATGTTGAGTGTATAATAATGATGGCGAATAGAGGCTCTGAGGGCAAATGAGGCGGGCAAACCACTATATGTAGTGGTCTTGGAACTAAAAATAGGCAAAAAATGAGCTGAAAAAGTGCAATTTTCAGCCCGTTTTTTTTGCCTGATTTATAGATGACATCGAGCACATAGGGGTAAAGCTCACAGATGGGGGAGGAGGTTCTGACAGAAATAATGCGAATTGACGGGTAAGATTTTCTTCGTTTTTTTGATATGCAGAAGTAAATAACCTTTAACATTGCATTTTTGTAGTCTGGCTTTACGAATAAATTTTCATCTTGATTACCCAAAAAATTCGTATTATGATAGATGCATATAGGAGGTGCTAAATATGCTGGCAAGATCAGATTTAGAAATTATTGAGCAGCACGTCGATGAAAAATATTTCGATAAAGACAAACTGGTTAAGTATCTCAGTATGCACTCTATCGTAGGAAGCGAGATTTTTTCATACTGCGATAAAAGAGTTGGACGTGATGGTTCTACTTCTTATTCTAATTGGTTGGACGATAAATATGGGTATAAGCCATTGCCTGTTGCAAACTTTATTCGTAGAATACCTTTTTATTTCTATGTAAACGATTATTCGGATAATCACGTAGGCGATTTACATTGTCTTATTTCAGGGATTATTCGAGATGATAAAGATGAAAAGGCTTTAGAGAAGCTATACCAATCACTTGAATACATGCTATATGAGAAGAAACTTTCATTGACAGATATATTCTGCTATATAGTGGACCAGACACATCATGTAAGCAATGCAGAGATGTTTTTTCAATGGAAACATTATCTACAATTGTGTGACGAATTAGGAAGTAGTGATTATCTACCGAACTGCTTTATAACAAGCTATAACGAGGTATTAGAGAAAAAAGGACTTTCTCCTATCATTTATGAAATCAGCGAAATAGGGATAGGTGAAGTGAGTTGGCGTACAGGAACACAGATTGAGTTTGAAGGCACTTTCCCCTGCGATCGTAGTGGGCAGCCTATCATGAAATGGATTGGTCTACAAGTTAAAAACGCAAGAAATATTACTTGCTCGCAGGACAAGTCAAGTCGTGGACGGCTATTCGTGGAACTCACTCCTAGCACAACAATTCATGCGCTCAACTGTTATAACAACAAGGATGATGAGGATTGCTGGTATCAAATTTATGCAGGACCGCAAACTATGGAATTTGATTATGAAATTCTGAAGGTTAGCCGAAAACGTCTTAAATATACCCAACAAGATGTGGCGAATGCAATTGGGGCTACTGTCCGCACATATCAGAAATGGGAAAATGGAGAAACCACACCAGACGGGCATTACCTGCTGAGACTTTTGAACTGGCTCGATATTCGTGATATTCAAGATGTTGTACGATATACAGAATAGCTCTGTAACGCTAAAATAACATTTTGTGGTAAGATTATCTTGGAGAGAAAATGTATTATTAATATGAGGTGACAATATGGAATTGATATATATATGGATCAATAGAAGTAAAAATGGATTTATTACTAGCCAGGGATTTAATTTTTATGGAGAACATCAATTTACTTTGCAGATTGCGCCAGACGCACACCAATATACGCTATCATATAAAGATATGTCACCGCAGGTGGGGTCTACACTTTACGATAACGGTTGCATAAGAAACATTACAGCATTAGTTGGAGAAAATGGGTCAGGGAAAACCACTCTGCTAAAATGCATATATGCAAATCAATGCCTTCCGCGTCATAACGGAGATAAACCAGGATATGAGAAAATGTATGAAGAAGAATATGAAACTGATAAAAAAATTCTCGTATATCGATTCGGTAAAAATATGGAAATCTATCACAATTTGGAACCTGATAAACTTGATAACAAGACTCCTTTTTCTGCTCATAGTATGAATGAAGTTGAATTTGATAAAAGAGAACAATTATTAAACATACTGGAACAACAAACAATTATATATCTTTCTAACAGTATGTATACTTCCGACTTTAACGGATATCAGACTCATGGGATGGTTAACAAAATAAGTCTAACCGCTGATTCGCTAAAAACCATAGCAGGAAATTTTTATAGAAAGACTGTACAATATCCTCGAGGCTTAATTGAAAACAATTATTTTAATAATCTTCAAGCGCTCTTAATTAAAAATAAGTCTGTGCAAGATTTTCAGCAGATATGTGATATTTTATATTATCACAATCTCTGTTCAAATAGGTTAGAAACCTCATATGTTTCTAAGGTGTGCAAAGACTTATATGTAAATTTTAAGAGTGTTATACGGCTGATCGAGAAAATTGACGGATATACCAACATTGCACAAGATGGTATTAAGTCAGATAATCTAAATATAGTTAGGCTATCTGAAAAGGCCAAAGAATTTCTACGTTGGTGCTCAAATATTCCAATAGAAATTCGAAGGAATGCGTGTGCTACGCTATATCTAAATTTGATATTTGAGATGTATTATTGTTGGGACAATATTACCATTGAAAAATTCTATATAAACGCGCTTTCCGATTTTACTGCAACAATAGAAACGATAATAGAGTGTTATAAAACGCAGCCAGAAAATAATCCAGAACAAGCAGCTTACTATACAAATGGGTTTCATGAAATAAATGAAATGCTCGAGATTTTACAAGAGTGCGAAAAAATATATAGCGATGTTCCAGTAGAAGATTTGGCCCACCGTTTTGATAAGGTAGTCTCATACAATAGCAATCGCCAAACTTACTTACGCTTTTGTTCATTTATTGACTCATTAACTCGCAGCAATTCATCTGTGTTACTGAAATATATAAATATCGATAACCTTTACATGTCATCAGGTGAACGCGCATATCAAAACTTCTTTTCATGGCTAAATCTGCTTCCGTTTTTTGATGAATTTATTGAAGGTCAATCGATCCGGATTAGAGATAGCATTCTGTTATTAATTGATGAGATTGACCTGTATATGCATCCGGAATGGCAGAGGAAGTCGGTAGCAATACTATTTGATGAACTCTCAAGGCAGTATTTGGGAAAGGAAATCCAAATTATTATATCTACACATTCACCACTTGTACTATCGGATATTCCTAAGCAAAACACAATTTATTTACGAGCTCAAAATAGAAAATGCAATTTGGTTGATAACGAGTCACGATCTCAAACTTTTGGGACCAACATTCATACTCTTTTAAATGATGCATTTTTTATGAGAAGCACAATGGGGGAATACGCGCAGGAGAAGATTAAAAGAGCTAGCGTTAGTTTACGAGTTATAAGATAATACGCTGTCCGCACCCCTGATAAATA
>NZ_CALNCS010000174.1 GCF_937875145.1 Alkalibaculum bacchi
CGATACCTGTAAAGGCTGCACTCAACATGATAGGTATAAATGTCGGAGGTCTAAGACTTCCATTGACTGAAGCAAGGGAAAAAGTAAGAGATGTTATCAGAAAAGATTTAGAGGAATTAGAAAAGATTTAATAACAAGGGCTGTCCACTAGGATAATTTATATTCTAGTGCATAGCCCTTGTTTTATAGTATTAAATTAATATGTCTTAGTATTAGATTTTGTATAAATAGTAATCCGATAGTGGTAGTTACAGGAAAAATTAAGTCTTTAAGGGTAGTTTCCATGACATAATACTCAGTTCTTTTGGCATTAGAATTAAATCCTTTAGACTCCATGGCTATAGCCAGAGCCTCTGACCAAAGTACTGCTTTTACTAGCATAGGTTTTAGCAGTGCTGGTGAAATGGCAAAAGTATTTACACCTCTGGCTCTAAATGCCGCCCGTGTTTTTTTGTATTCTTCCATAATATTAGGGAAGATATTCCATGCAGCCAATAGTCCATATGCGAATATAGGTGGTAAATGAAGCTGTTGCTGAAAGGAGCGGATCAGTTCCATTTTATTGGTAGTCAGTACAAATAGAAAACCTAAACCAGCATAGGCAAGCACTCTGCTTGAAAAAATCATGCCATTCCATATAGCATTATTTGTTAAGTCCAAACTATCTGGATTAACTGGCGCACCTTCTTGAACCTGAAAGTGGTAACCAGTAAAGAACATTCCAACTGCTACAAGCAGGATAGGTAACATAAGCAGAAACAATCGTTTGAACGATACTTTCGATAGTAGCATTAGTATTATACAAATAACAAATACTATAATATTGAGTATAGGATTATGAAAAGCCGCTAGAAGAAATGTAGGAATCAAAATACCTAACAATTTAAATACTGGATTTAGAGTATTCATACAACTTTCCCTCCTTTAGTTCAATGATTACCTCTGCATAGTATTTTGCAAGTTTTAAATCGTGGGTTGAAATAATCAGAGTCATGCCACGTTCCTTGGCTTTATTTATTAAAGCATTCATAATAGATACCGTATTGTCAGAATCCTGAGCATATGTTGGTTCATCACAGATTAAAATTTCACAGTCGTAGGCAAGCAGCGATGCGACTCCAAGTCTTCGCTGTTGTCCTTGGCTAAGCATATAAGGTGAAAAGTTTCTGTATTTCCACAAATCAATTTCTCTTAGAATTGATTCTGCTTCTTTTTGAACATCTTTATTGGATGAACGTATTTTAAGTCCCAGCTCGATTTCCTCTAGTACTGTATTTGATACAAATTGGTCTTGTGGGCTTTGAGTAACAAAACCAATCATACCTGCTTTATAATTTTTTCTCTTTTTAATATTCTTTCCCTTTAGAAGGATATCG
The DNA here is from genome assembly GCF_937875145.1 of Alkalibaculum bacchi. GTDB lineage: Bacteria > Bacillota > Clostridia > Eubacteriales > Alkalibacteraceae > Alkalibaculum > Alkalibaculum bacchi_A. Next base: position 1,377 of record NZ_CALNCS010000174.1, read on the forward strand.
CCTTCGTATTTATACAATCCACTAATTGTACCAAAAAGTGTACTTTTTCCACTGCCGCTTTCTCCGATAATAAAGTAAATTTTGTTGCGTTCAAATTCAAAATTTACTTTATTAAGTATAGTATTTTCATTACGTGATACTGTTAGATCATTAAGCTGAAGAATTGTCTCGTATTCTTGTACATCCTTTGTGTTCTCTGCTTCTATCATTATTTTAGCTGATATATCTTCTAGTATAAAGTTTGTTTGCACTATACCATTTTCCCTATTCATAAGTCGAATTTCATCTGCTATTTGCAGCCAATAGTCAAGACGATGGTCCACAACAAGTATTCCAACACCCTTTTTATGCAGCTTATGAATTTTTTGAACTAATTCCTTAGCTGACTTTTCATCAACATTTGCAAACGGCTCATCTAGGAGTAGCCACTGAGGATTAAGAGCAATTAGACATGATAGCATTGCCTTTTGTTTTTCTCCACCCGATAAAGATTGAAGACGACGGTTTC
>NZ_CALNCS010000175.1 GCF_937875145.1 Alkalibaculum bacchi
ACAAAGGCTTATAGCCGTAGAGGAAACCACCCGTTGGACGGGTGGTCCTCATTTACTTACAATGTATTACCTCCTTAATTATTCGGTGAGAAACTCCTACTTCTCACCGAATAAAATTTTATAGACAGAAGGTAAATGTGAATGAATCGAATAATGATTGCAGGTACAAATAGCGGTGTAGGGAAGACAACTATTAGCATAGGGATAATGGCAGCTTTAAAAAAGAGAAAACATGCGATAGCTCCTTTTAAGACAGGACCTGATTATATCGATCCTGGATTTCATAAATATGTTACAGGAAACCCTTCTTATAATCTAGATAGTTATATTCTAAATGAAAACCTTATCAAATATCTCTTAGATCGTTCAACTAAGAACAAAGACATAGGAGTCATCGAGGGCGTAATGGGACTTTACGACGGTTTTGGCATTACTTCTAATATTGGCAGTAGCGCCCATATATCGATTATTACAAAGACCCCTGTCATACTTGTCATCGATGCTACAGGCATGTCAAATAGCGCTGCTGCAGTGGTGCTTGGCTACAAAGAACTAAATAAGAAGGTGAACATACAAGGCATTATCGTCAATCGAGTTTCAGGAGCAGAACATTACAAATTAATTAAAGAAATCATAGAGACGAATACAAATACCAAGTGCATTGGTTATATGATAAAAAGTGACGATATATCTTTAAGCAGTAGACATTTAGGTTTAATACCAGCTGAAGAATTGGAGCATCTGAATACGAATATAGATAAGCTTGTAGATATGATCGAAGAGAGCATAGATATAGATAGTTTATTACAAATTGCAGGGGGCGCCCCACAATTTGAATACGATAATAGCTATTACGATGACTTTACTAAAGAATACTTTCCTTTATATGATGGAAAACGAATTGGTTTAGCAAGAGATAAAGCCTTTTCCTTTTACTATGAAGCTAATTTAGATTTATTACGTGATCTTGGAGCTAGGATTGTGGAATTTAGCCCTCTAGAAGACGAAAAGCTTCCTGAAAAGTTAGATTCTATATACATTGGAGGTGGTTTTCCAGAGGTGTTTGGAAGGGACCTTGCAAAGAATATAAGCTTTAAAAATAGTTTAAAAGACTATTTAGAGTTAGGTGGGAAGTGCTACTCAGAATGTGGAGGCTTTATGTACTTGTCTCAGTCCATTACCAATCTAGATCATACTACAAATAAAATGGTAGGATATCTTCCTATAGAATGCGAAATGACAAGGAGGCTTCAACGTTTTGGCTATATTGAAATGGATGTAGAAATAGAGGGACAAAAATATACGACAAGAGCCCACGAATTTCATCACTCTAAAATTAAGGAACAAGAGCTTATATATAAATATAGCATAAAAAAATATCGTGATGAAAAAATCTTAAGACAATGGGAATGCGGTTTAGAAAAGAAGAATACTATCGCAGGGTATCCTCATTTGTATTTTTTGAGTAATTTAGAGCTTATGACAAAATTGCTCTAATAGCACCAAGCCTTTCAAATATCCTTAGAGGGATACTTGAAAATTAAAATTACGTAACAAGATAGAGATTTATATTGCATGCAAAAGTTACCGTAGGTGACTTAATATCATTATATTATAATCAAAAGGGGAATCGTATATGACAAACTATGTTCACGGTGGAAATGTATGGAGAGAAGGCAATCCTGAAAAGTGGACTGATTTTTCTGCAAATTTAAATCCCTTAGGACCACCACAAATTATGATCGATAAAATCAAAGAAAAACTAGACAATATCATCTACTATCCAGAAGTAGGTATGAAAACGCCAACGGACAATATTGCGAGATACCTACATGTGCCACCACAGCAAGTACTGCCTACAAGTGGTGGAATTGGTGCCTTATCTCTTATTACAGAAGCGATAAGGCCTAAAAAAGTGGTGATTCTTCAACCTGGTTTTGTAGAATATATGAGACTGGCAAATAATGTAGGTGCAGAACTTATTCATCTTCCGTTGATTAAAGAGGGAAGGGTAGCTTATCCAGAAAAAGAAATAAAAGAGGTTTTAGATGAAAACACAATGCTCTTTATCTGTAATCCCTCTAATCCTATAGGTTCTACGATGCCTAATGAAATCATGCTAGAGGTCTTAAAAAGCGCAGAAAAATGTGGGGCAAAAGTAGTAGTCGATGAGGCCTTTATTGAGTTTTCACAGGAAGATAGTGTCAAGCATTTAGTAAATGAGTACTCTTCATTAATCATAGCAGGTTCTCTAACAAAGATTTTTGCCATACCAGGTATACGATTAGGCTATATTTGTGCTAACAAAGATACCATCAAATCTTTAAAGGAAAGACAAACCCCTTGGAGCTTATCTTCCTTTGCTAGCGATGTGACCTGCGTTTTAGAAGAGACAAAAGACTATGTAGAAAAAACCCTAACATGTAATGAGGTTCAGAGGGAATACTTAAGAGAAGAACTCGAAAAAATGGGTATTACAGTATTTCCATCAAAAGCAAATTTCTTGCTATTAAATTTGAAAAAAAAGGGTATTACAGTAGACCAACTCCAGGATAAATTAATAAAAGATTATATATTAATACGAAACTGCTCTACCTATATTTATCTAGATGAGTATTATACGAGGATTGCCGTAAAAAGCAAAGAAGTCAATGAGTACTTGATTCAGTGTCTTAAAAAATATTTAGGAGAGTAATACTATGGAACTTTATTATATAGCAATTGCATTTTTCATAGACTTAATCATAGGAGACCCCTATTTTCTACCTCATCCCATTGTATTAATAGGGAAGTTTGTTTCCTTTATGGAAAAGCTTTTAAGAAAATTTGCAAGGAACCCAAAAGCACTAAAAGGAGCAGGAGTGGTATTACTTATAACTACGGTGATGTTTTCGGTATCTATTGTTCTAGTACCTCTATTTATTCTAAGGCAATTTGGTGGACTCTTTTATATAGTAGGCTATATTTATTTTTCTTACGCTATTCTTTCTACAAAATGCTTAAAGGATGAGGCCATAAAGGTGAAAAAGGCTTTAGAAAAAAGCTTAGAAGATGGTAGAAGGCAAGTAGGCTATATTGTAGGAAGAGATACTACAGAGCTAAGAGAAGATGAAGTAATAAAGGCAACTATTGAAACCGTAGCAGAAAACACCACAGATGGAATCATCGCACCTCTTCTTTTTCTATTTATAGGAGGGCCAGTCCTAGCTATGGCGTATAAGGGAGTAAATACCTTAGATTCTATGGTAGGTTATAAAAATGAAAAGTATATTAATTTTGGTTGTGCTTCAGCCATAACAGATGATATTTTAAACTTTATTCCTGCTAGAATATCCGGCTTTGTCATGGTAGGGGCATCCATAATAGCTCGATTTGATATTAAAAAGTCACTACAAATTTTACTTCGAGATCACGACAAACACAATAGCCCGAATTCCGCTTGGACCGAAGCAGCAGCGGCAGGGGCCCTAAACATCCAATTAGGCGGTACCCACACCTATTTTGGCAAAGAAGTCTACAAACCTACCATCGGAGATTATACAAAAGATGTGGTAGTAAAGGACATCGACCGCATGAATAAATTAATGTTGGTAACTTGTTGCTTATTTATGGTAATTGGTTTGGCAGTTGGTTTGTTTATTAAAAGCAGGTGGTAAGGTGGTCAATAAAAATGCGACAAGGTCGCAGTGAACAATGAACAATGAACAAGGTATAATCGCATACTTGTACTGTTTATTTTTCATTGTTCAATAATCTATAAAAATACATGAAGATGCAAAAAACTTTTTAAATATATTATTTATACTTTAATAGTTAGCGTATAGGGATTCTTCGTCGCTTCGCTCCCCTAGATGATTACGGTAGCAGCTCGGGTCACGATCTCGCTTGAAGGCGAGTTTGTTTTTTTCACATTTCACTTTCCACTTCTATATTTTGCCATGCAATCGTCCAATCAAATTACAATTTCTCCTGAAAGAATCCAATCATCTCTTCCATCATATTCGTCGTCACATAATGATTTAATCTAGGATATTCTACATACTTTAAGCAAGAAGCAGCCTTGTTTTCCCTCAATCTTTCACAAAAGACTCTCTGCCCCTGGATGGGTACGACTTCATCTGCTTCTCCATGTAAAATGAGCATAGGTCGATTTTTTAACTGCTCTACCCTATTATACGGATCTAATTTATCAATTTTTTCTTGATCATTAGGTGTGATAGGCGATTCTTTAATGTGAAAGACCTCTGCAAATTGTTCATTGGTGTAATTCCAAGAGCAAGAGCCGTTTAATACAGCGAGAACTTTGATTTTTTCATTGTTAAAAAAGATTCCAGATGCAGTATACCCACCCATTGAGTGACCTGCTACGCCAATTCTATTAGGGTCAGCTTGGTGTTTTTCTATAGCAGCTTGAACAAGAGTCTCTAATTCTTTGATATTATTTAAAATAACCTTCCAAAAGTATTTACCCATATTTTCTACTTTTTCATGATCTACAGGATTTCTCTCTCCATGATAGATGCTGTCTGGCAAAATTACCTGAAATCCAAAGCTAGCTAAGGTAAAGCCCCTAAACTCCTGAGACTCCTTATTCGAACCCCAACCATGATAAAAAATAATAGTAGGAAGCAGCTCGTCTCCCGCTATTTTCTCTGGCCTATATATAATAGCAGGAATATCACCTAATTGAATTTTCTCTTTTTTTACAAATGCATTTTCCATAATCTTTCCTCCTAGTAATAAATAGCTATTAATATATCTATAATATCCTCACTTTAATCTAACCGTTGCACAAAGATCTAAAGTGGGTAAAGACGAGTGACAAAAATTGGTTATATCTTCATTATAAACGGTATTTTAAAATGTAACAATAATATATTGTTTTAAATAAGTATAAGTGGGTATAATTGTCTTATACAATTTGGGGGGTAGAACATGAATATTAAAGATTTAATTGAGAATTCAAAATCCACTAGAGATTTTAAAGAAAAGAGAGTACCTGAGAAACTGGTTAAAGAGGTAATAAGTTTTGGTAAAGAAGTAAAACCTTTATTTGCAGATCAAAAGATTGATATGATGTACTTAGAAGATGGCAATATGGTCAATAAAGCACTGGAGGGAATAGCAGGCTTTAATGGCATTATGATTAAAGCACCTCAGTATTTTTTGTTTGTAACAGATAATAAAGAGCATGATCAAATTAATGTAGGGTACTATGTACAAAATATTGTCCTGAAAATTCAGGATTTAGGATTAGACTCTTGTTGGATTAGTGTGCCTGAAGATGGGCAAATCGTCAAAGAAGCTCTTTCTATAGATATTGAAGGGGAACCAGCGGCCATTCTTGCTATTGGCTACGATGAAGATGAAAAGAAAGTTATAAATCAGTTTAAATGGGGTCAAAACTACTCTAAAACATCTATGAAAGTTGTAGAGAACAATGTTTCATCTAGGCTACCTATGACCGAAGTAGTCTATTTTGATGAATGGGGAAAGATGGAAAACCTAGACCAGTTTATAGAACTAGGCATGGAAGACGTTTTTCGCTATGTAGTTATGGCACCTTCTTCTTTTAATAGGCAGCCTTGGAGATTTTTGTTAAAAGACAATCATCTCTATTTAGCCATAAAAGAGGATCACAAAGCAAATGAGGAATTAGATCTACTAGATGCAGGTATTATTATGCTTTACGTAGAGCTATTATTTAACGAAGACAGTATAGACGGAACTTGGAAGATCGAAATTGACGATAAGAGAAAAGAAACAATTCAGATTCCAGAAGATTATAAATACATTGGATATTTTTCTACAGAACAATAATAGCGGTTTAAGATAAACTTGAAGAAAAAAATTTATTTCTCTATATTCAGCATTTTTTTGATTTTAGTTCTGGCAAATTATTCATACGTAAAGAGTTTAATAATTATGAGGATTTATAGCTCTTATCACGATTGTCAAAGTCTTATGAGAAAAAACAATGTAATAGTAGAAATTCCAGGAGGTACCAGTACACCACAAAAGGACTGGTACCCTTTTGTCATGACATTTAATGACAATAGCTTTAAATCAAAAGTAGGGGAAGATATTGATTTAAGTATTTTATATAATTTTGGCGCCTTTAAAAATGGACACTCCACTCTCTATGATGAGAATTCTCATTATTATAATAGTTTTTACGGGGCATATATTATAGAATGTAAAGAAAAACAAAAGGTGTATGGTTTTAATGGCAAAAAAGTTAATATAGAGGAAATCTCGGCAGTGGCTTCTCATGATATCGAAGCTTTAGTTTTAGATAGTATGGGTTGTATAAATTCTCAGGTATGTTTTCAAAATAGAGGAAAGCCCAAAACGCTTGACTATATTTCCTATAACAATTGGACGGTCATAGATTGTACTATATATATGAATAGCAGCATACATCAATATAATAGAGATTATATAAGCTATATTCAGTATGGAAAACCGCCAAAGGATTATAAAGGGGATAACTTTCCTGAGACCATCTTAGCAGGTAGAATCTACAGCAGGTATTTTCCAGAGTATAATGTAAGCATTCTCCTGTATATCATCACTCCTAATTTTGAAATTATCGAAGAGACAGATACAGAAATATTATCGAAAACAAAAATCAGGTCTAGCAATAACTAGCGCCCTTCGTGCACAATTTAAAATTGCAAATTATTTAGGAACTCTTTTTTTCTATAGGAATATATATGTATAAAGAGATGAACAAATCTCTAATCTATAATAGAAAAGGGAGAATTCCATGATAGGGCCAGAATATAATGAAATAAAAAAACAAATTATGATAGAGTTAGAAAATGAAATAAAAGCTAAGATTGAAGCTGAATTAAAGGCTGAATTAAAAGCAGAATTAAAGGCAGAGCAAGAAGCAGAGCAAAAGGCAAAATTAGAAGCAGAACTAGACAACAAAAATAAGGTTGAAGGCAAAAATGAATCTGAATCCGATGCTGATTCTGACCTTTATTCAAATGATAAACACTGTCAAAATAAGAAACAAATTAATTATAATTTCTTAAGCCAAAAACAATACCAAGGACAAACGGCAGATTCTGATGCAGATGCAGAATCTGAAATCGAAATAGAAAGGGAACGTAAAGCAAAATATTACAGCGTCGAATAAACCACAAGAAAGACATACTGTAAGTTATTTTGCGATAGGTATAAAGATTCAAATAGTGCGTTTTCACTATTTGAACCTACATAGACCTTTACCCTTAGCCCTTAGCCCTTAGTATAAATCGGGGGGGCTGCCACTATTAGTTTAATGGAGATGAAGCCAGTGGTTGAAAACAATAAAACAATGAATAAAGATGATTTTGTCTTCGACGAGAATACTACATCCAAGGCATATGAACAAGCTAGTACCCAATTAAATAATCAAGACTTAGATCAAGTTCAATTTAACTCTCAAAATCTCCATATAGCTTTAAATGATAATTCAACGGGAGAAATAATTGGTATAGTCTATTGTCATAAAAGTAAAACCCTTATAGATAATGTAGAAATTTCCTTGTATTTTGGAGATCTTTCTGAAACACCTATACAAAAGGCGAAAACGGATAAAACAGGCTATTTTAAATTTGATGATTTACCACCAGGTTATTATACATTACTTGCTAAGTGCAAAGAATGCGAATATAAATTTCAGTATATTAAGATTGCTTACAATGAGACAGTCTTTAAACAACTAGCCTTATAAGCATGAATTTATATAAAAAGATTTAATATAGTAAGTATAATGCTACAGTAATACCTACTTAAAAAGAACAATGAGACACAAAACTATTGTTCTTTTTTCATGTAAATATTATAATGATGGAAAGATATATTTTTTAGTAGTTTTAAAAGACAGGAGTAGTATTACTATGAATAATAATCGAGTAGTAGCCAAAATACAAAATACAGAATATAGTCTAATGGGCACAGTAGATCAAATACAAATGGATAAAATAAGTGCTAAGGTAGATGATATGATCGATAAGGTCAAAAATTCCAATTCTATATTAGATGGAAAGATGATATATCTTATAAGTTGCCTAAACTTTGCTGACGAAATACTAAGCTTAACGGAAAAAATCGAAACATTAAAAGAGGAAATTCAAGATCGAGACAAAAAATTAGAGGCTATGGATGACGTAATGGAACTAAGAGAGCAGTTGTTTACATATGAAGAATACAGCAAGAATAGTAGTGAGTTGAGCAATGAAACAAAAAAAGAGAGAGATACAGCTTTAGAAGAATTGGATAAATCCAAAGAATTGTTAGATCAGCTTAATAAGAAAGTAAAGCAATATAAATTTGATATTGAAGAAAGCAGAAAAACCATTTTAGAGTTACAAAATCAACTTTATGAAAGCCAAATTCAAATAGACAAGCTAAAAAAAATATAAACCAATCTTGTAACATAAAAACCTCCTACTCATATAATACAATAGATAAATCAAAAGGAGGTTTAACTTAATGGAAGATGCAAGAATTGAAGGCTTTGGCTGTGGTGGAAATAATATTGAAGTGGAATGTTTAAAAGTTAAAAAGGTTTATTTCTCTTGCCAATTAAGAGAGTGTATCGAAGATCAATTATTTGATCTTGATTTTCCAACTGGTGACAGAAGCGATTTCAAATATGTACGTACTGAATTTGGTGAAGCAAGTGTAGAACCAATTAAATGCGTGCCTTTATTTGCAGAAATTGATGAATATTATGCAAGATTAAGAGGAGTCGTAGCAGTACCTGTCTACCTTGTGTTTAGAAGAAAATGTGATGGTCAATTATTGAGAATAGCAGCAAATCCAATTATCGAAAAATGCGAACAAAGAGACAATAAAGTAAGATTCCCAATTGATTTAGTTGTTTTTGCACCTGCAGACTTTTTGAGACAAGGAAGGTTTTTCCCTGATGCAGAGTCTATAGGCGAAGTAAATAATAATCTCGTTCGTTTTACAGGCAATGATAATGTAGAATTAACGATTGGTTTCTTCTTAATTATCAAAGTGCTTTCTGAAGTACAACTTAAGGTTCCAACATTTGGATTCTGTGATGTTCCAGAAGCATCATGTGATGAAGTAGCACCTATTAGTGATGTATTCTGTGAAGCTTTCTTAGATGAAGATATTACTCCTTTCCCACAAAGGTTCTTCCCACCACAAAGACACCAAATAGCTGATCTTGAAGATGATGATTGCAGATGCAAACCCAAAAGAAGATGTGACGATGTAGCTAATGAAGTAAGCCCAATAAGACCACGTAAAGATTGTCGTTGATTTTTAGAAAAAGGCTGTATTTGACAGCCTTTTTTGCTATATTCTTTTTTTCTTTGATATGGATTCGTGTTAAACTAAAATGTAACCGATTAAAGCAGACTTTGCTTTTAATCTAATAAAGCAAAAGGAATAAAATTACCTTAAAGATGAGAAGCTAGGCTATGACTGATATCTCAATGGGGACAGGCTGTATATTTTTGTGATTTTCGGGTAAGTTTTAATTGACATCAATCTATCTATATGCTAATATATACTTAAATTCAGACCGAAATAGTGGGAATTGGGGTGAGAAGGTGAGGTTATCATCGAGGGGAAGGTATGGTGTTGCTGCAATGTATGAATTATCAACTTATGGTGATGATCAATCCGTATCTTTAAAAGAAATTGCCAAAAATCAGGGATTATCATTATCTTACTTAGAACAACTTTTTTCGACATTAAAAAAAGAAAGGTTGATTATAAGTCAAAGAGGTGCAAAAGGTGGGTATAAGCTTGCTAAACCACCTCAAAAGATTTCGGTTGGAGATATTATACGAGCAGTAGAAGGACCTATTGAGTTTTCTGAATGTGTAGGTGGAGCGGAAAATTATGAATGCAATAAATCGTCTATGTGCGTTACAAAAGATGTATGGCAAGAAGTTAATGACAGCGTCAATAGCGTGATTGATAATATTACATTACAAGATCTATTAGATAAAAATCAGAAGAAAGTAAAGGGGTAGAGTATATGGAAAGAGTTTACCTAGATTATGCAGCAACAACTCCACTAGATAAAAGAATCTTAGATAAAATGATTCCTTATTTTGACAAGAACTTTGGAAATCCTTCAAGTATTTACTACGAAGGTAGAGAAGCTCGAAAGGCAGTAGATGAAGCAAGAGCTAAGGTTGCAAGTGCTATTAAGGCAAATCCAAATGAAATTTATTTTACGGCTGGCGGTACAGAATCGGATAACTGGGCAATCAAAGGCATTGCTTTTAAAAAACCTCAAAAGGGCAATCACATTATCACTACAGCCATTGAACATCATGCTGTATTACACACATGTGAATACCTTGAAAAACAAGGGTTTGAAGTAACCTATTTAAAGGTTGACGAGTATGGACTAATTGATTTAGAAGAATTAAAAAGTGCTATTAAAGATACAACGATTTTAATCTCTATCATGTTTGCAAACAATGAAATTGGAACCATTCAACCGATTAAAGAAATTGGGGAAATAGCTCGTGAGAAAAAAATAATTTTCCATACAGATGCTGTTCAAGCCTTAGGAAATGTTCCTATTGATGTAAAAGAGATGAATATTGATTTGCTTTCTATATCTTCTCATAAAATATATGGTCCTAAAGGAATTGGAGCACTTTATATAAGAAAAGGTGTTAAATTAGATAATTTTGTTCACGGTGGAGCTCAAGAAGGAAAGAAAAGAGCGGGTACAGAAAATACTCCTGGGGTTGTAGGCTTTGGTGAGGCCTGTTCATTAATTACGGAAGATTTAGAAAATCATATTACTGAAACAGTAAAGTTAAGAGATTACTTTATTGAAAATATCTTTAAAAAAATTACAAATGTAAGATTAAATGGTCACCCTGTAAAAAGATTGCCAGGTAATGTGAATTTGAGTTTTGAATTTATTGAAGGAGAATCTTTGCTTTTAAGTCTTGACTTAAAAGGGATATCTGCTTCAAGTGGTTCGGCATGTACATCAGGCTCTTTAGATCCGTCCCATGTACTATTAGCTATCGGTTTAAAACATGAGATTGCTCATGGTTCACTAAGGGTATCTATAGGTAAATATACGACAAAAGAACAAATGGACTATGTCTTAGAACAATTGCCACCAATCGTACAAAGACTAAGAGATATGTCGCCATTATATAATCCAAGGGGGTAATAAAATGTATACAGAAAAGGTTATGGATCACTTTGAAAATCCAAGAAATAGTGGAGAAATAGAAAATGCTAGTGGAGTAGGCGAAGTAGGTAATGCAAAATGTGGGGACATTATGAGAATGTACCTAGAAGTTGAAGAGGGCATTATCAAAGACGTAAAATTTAAAACTTTTGGTTGCGGCGCAGCAGTTGCTACAAGTAGTATGGCAACTGAGCTCATTAAAGGTAAAACACTAGAAGAAGCTGAAAAGATTACAAATAAAAAAGTAGTTGAAGAATTAGGTGGACTACCATCTGAAAAGGTACATTGTTCTGTATTAGCAGAAGAAGCAATCAGAGCAGCTATTAAAGACTACAGAGAAAAAGAAAAAGCACAATAATGGTTAAAAACAGAGTCTACTGGGACTCTGTTTTTTGATTATATTTGCTGCCCGGTCATCCTATGCTCGAGAAGAATCTCATTGAACTTTCGTCCCTTTTCAACTTTATGCTTTTACTTACAACTTATAAGGTAAATGTACTTGATTTAGTCATGTGATAATTGGTAATATTATAGATATAAAATAAATTAGAATAATTCGCCTTGTTCTAAAAGAAGATAAGGGAGTGTTTATGGAATTTTCAAAGCGTAATAAAGATTTACTAATTGATTTAAGTCTGCTTCTCTTTGCTTTTATTTTGTTGTGGCTTATACGTGGAAATATTATCGAAGTAGTGGGACCCTTTATTGTTTCTTTAGTCATTGCTTATTTATTAGATCCATTAGTCTTGTTTTTTCAAAGGCGAAAGCTCAGTAGGATTATATCCATTATTATTGTCTTTGTCATTATCCTAGCCGTGGTTTTAGGGATATTTGCATCTTTTATTCCAAAATTGGTTAGTGAGATCGGTGATTTTGTAGTAGCTTTTCCTAATATTGTAAGAAGAGTAGTCGACTTTATCGAAGGGGTACAGGAAGGAACGTTACCCTACGATATGGATAGGATCCCTTCTTTTATAGACTTAGAGAAAGAGTTAGCCAATTTATCTGAAAAAGTAGTAGCAGCAGTAGGCGCTATTACTACATCTATTATCTCTGGTACAGGAAAGCTATTAGATTTAATTATGATTCCTATTATTACTTTTTATTATCTAAAGGACAAAGACGACGCCATTGGTATTATTGCTAGTATTATTCCTAACAAGTACAAGGGTAAGGTAAAGTCTATAGCAGAGGACATCAGCAAGGTGTTGGGTGGGTTTATCCGAGGGCAATTGATTGTAGCTACTTTTGTAGGTCTACTAACGGGCATTGGCTGTGCTCTTATAGGATTACCTTATTCTTTGACTATAGGAGTAGTAGCAGGATTTACTAATGTGATTCCCTATTTTGGACCTTGGTTAGGGGGCATTTTGCCTGTAAGCTTAGCTTTAATTGTAGACCCTGTAAAAGCCATATGGGTTGTAGTCTTAATTTTAATTGTTCAGCAAATAGAATCAAATTTCCTTTCACCACAAATTATGTCTCAAAGCGTAGGTCTACACCCTCTAGCGGTCATGTTTTCTGTATTACTATTTGGAAATATATTTGGAATAGTAGGCATGATTATAGGGGTACCAATTGTGGGAACGATCAAAGTATTAGTAGGCTATATAAGGCAATATAGGAGAGACAGGAATTACATTGATCATATTGAGAGTTAATTGGTTGAACGGGAAGAACGTTATAGCTAAAAGTTGAAATCTAACTCACCTATTAGTGAAAATGTGAGTTCCTTCGGCTAAAGCCACTAGATGACATGGAGCAGTAGCCAAGGTCCTTTATTGGTCACCGAAGGTGTTAGGTGGTGTTTGATAGCTGGTTGCTGTTTTTTCTGCTTGTATAAATTCCATATCATGTGGTAGAATATTTTAGTATATGTAAGACGTAAAAGAAGAAGATAACACTTCTGATTATATTGTAAAGACAATGAAGAAAATAAGTACCTTTAATAAAGTGTAAAAGAGAAAAAATCCATGGCTGAAAGATTTTTATAAAGATTGAAGGGAAGCTGTTTTGGAGTCGAAGGTTCATCCTTACGTCAACGACGTTATCCATAGAAAGATAATCCCAGATTAATGAGGGTGGTACCGCGAGACTTCGCCCCTCAATTTCTTAGGGATTTTTTTGTTTAGAATAAGGTGGTCAGTAAAAGCACACAAGCTACCATTAGTGGCTTGTGTGCTTTTACATAGAGCTTAAAACGTAGAACTTAAATGGGAGGTTAACATCATGAAAAAACTCGGTTTAAATGAAATCAGAGAAATGTACTTGAAATTTTTTGAAGAGAAAGGTCATTTAAGGATGCAGAGTGCTCCTTTGGTGCCTATTAACGACAATAGTTTGCTATTAATCAATTCAGGTATGGCACCCTTAAAGCCATATTTTACTGGAGATGAAGTTCCACCAAGTAAGAGAGTTGCGACTTGTCAAAAGTGTATTCGAACACCGGATATTGACAATGTAGGTAAGACAGCACGCCATGGTACTTTTTTTGAAATGCTGGGAAATTTCTCTTTTGGCGATTATTTTAAAAGACAGGCTATTCCATGGGCTTGGGAATTTGTTACAGAGGTTTTAAAAATTCCTGAAGATAGACTATATGCTTCTATTTACGAAGAAGATGACGAAGCCTTTGAAATTTGGCATAAAGAAGTTGGCGTATCTGCAGATCATATAGTTCGCTTGGGCAAGGAAGATAATTTTTGGGAACACGGAGTAGGTCCTTGTGGTCCTTGTTCTGAATTATACTATGATCGAGGGATAGAACATGGCTGCGGAGATCCAAATTGCGCTGTTGGTTGTGAATGCGATCGATTTATTGAATTTTGGAATTTAGTCTTTACACAATTTGATAAAGACGAACAAGGTAATTACAAGCCATTAGCCAATCCAAATATCGATACAGGCATGGGACTTGAAAGAATGGCTACTATAATGCAAGACGTAAATACGATCTTTGAAGTAGATACCATCAAACAGGTATTAGATACTATTTGTAGTTTGGCAAATGTTACTTATCAAAAAGATGAAAAGACAGATGTTTCTATTCGAGTTATAACAGATCACATTCGAAGTGTCACTTTTATGGTGGCAGATGGAGTGCTTCCAAGTAATGAGGGTAGAGGGTATGTTCTTAGAAGACTTTTAAGAAGAGCTGCTCGACACGGTAAATTACTGGGAATGGATGGATTATTCCTCCATCCACTAGCAGCAGAAGTTGCCAAGGTATCTGGTGACGCTTATCCAGAATTAAGAGAAAAGCAAGAATTCATTACAAAAGTAATTCGCATAGAAGAAGAAAAATTCCAAGAGACTATAGATCAAGGGCTTATTCTCTTAGAAGATGAAATGAAAGAATTAAAGGCAAAAGGCGAAAAAGAATTATCAGGACAAGTTGCTTTTAAGCTTTACGATACTTTTGGCTTTCCATTTGACCTAACAAAAGATATTTTAGAAGAGTCTGGTCTAACTGTAAATCAAGATTCCTTCAATGAAGAGATGAAAAAACAAAAGGAGAGAGCTCGCAGTGCTCGATTAGATAAAGACATTAGTGCATGGTCTGACGATCCTTTTGAATACTTAGATCAAAGTATACTAACGGATTTTGTTGGTCATAATACTTTACAAAATGAAAGTCCTATTATAGCGATGGTAAAAGACGGACAGCCTTGTGAAGAAGCAACAGCTGGAGAAGAAGTTTTAGTACTCCTAAAAGAGACACCTTTTTATGCAGAAAGTGGTGGACAGATAGGAGATCATGGACAAATAAAGACTCAAACTGGTGTAATACAGGTTACAGATTGTAAAAAAGGAAGTTTAGCAAGACACATTCATTATGGAAAAGTAACAGAAGGTACGGTAAAAGAGCAGCAAATGGCTACAAACAGCGTAGACCGTAGCCGTCGTTTGTCTACAGCTCGCAATCATACTTCTACACATCTTCTTCAAAAAGCGCTTCGTGAAGTCCTAGGTGACCATGTAGCGCAAGCAGGTTCTTTGGTGGATGAAAAGAGACTTCGCTTTGACTTTAATCACTTTGAAAAATTAACCGATGAAGAACTTAGTGCAGTAGAACAAAAGGTAAATGAAGTGGTGTATCATTCTCCACAGGTTACAGTTTTTGAAACGAATATGGATAAAGCAAAAGAACTTGGTGCTATGGCTCTCTTTGGCGAAAAATACGGAGAGATTGTTCGAGTTGTTAAAGTTGGAGACTATAGTACAGAACTTTGTGGTGGAACTCATTTAGAGAATGCTAGTCAAGTAGGTATGTTTAAAATCATCAGTGAAGCAGGTGTTGCATCTGGCGTACGAAGAATTGAGGCCGTTACAGGGAATAATGCTTATTTATATACAAATACTATAGAAGAAAAGCTAAAATATGTAGCAGCAACATTAAAAGCAAATCCGGATAATGTAGAACAAAAAATAGAGGATACACTAGCAAATGTAAAAACTTTAGAAAAAGAGTTAGAAGCTTTAAGAAAGAAAATGAACAGCGATTCTATAGGTGAGTTTATAGATCAAGTAATAGAAATTAATGGAGTAAAAACTATTATCGCATCTGTAGATTCCATGCCTATGAACGACTTAAGAGATTTAGGAGATAAGTTAAGAGATAAGTTACAATCTGGCATCGTATTATTAGGCTCAAAGAGCGAAGACAAGGTGAATTTTGTGGCGATGGGTTCAAAAGACGTAGTAGGTAAGGGCTTTCATGCGGGAAAACTCATCAAGGAAGTGGCAACAATTGCAGGTGGTGGAGGTGGTGGCCGTCCAGATATGGCACAAGCTGGCGGTAAGAAACCAGAATCCTTAGAAGAAGCTCTAGGTGTAGCAAAAGAAGTTATTGAAAAGCAAATAATATCGTAAGTACTTGCTTTTTTGTTGTGAATGATTTAAACTTAAATTATAAATAAATACGTTCGAGATATATTCTTAAGGAGGAGCACTCAATATGGATCAAAATAAGGATTTTACTGTAAAGTTTGAACTGGAAAGGGACCGTTCTGAAGAAATCAAGCAAATTGTACAAGTTGTTTACACTGCTCTCACTGAAAAAGGATATAAACCTGTTGAACAAATTGTAGGCTATATTATGTCCGGGGATCCTACATTTATAACGAGTCATTTAAACGCTAGAAATGTTATTAAAAAGGTCGATAGAGATGAACTTTTGGAAGAATTTGTAAAAGTATATTTTGACCATTTAAAATAAACAAAGATGAACGAATATAAGGTATTACTAGGAGTTGTACCCGCTTATCTCTTTGACGTAAAAGCGTGGTCTTAACTTATAGTAGAACATAAAAATAAGGCCCTGATAGGGTCTTATTTTTTGGGAAGAATTTTGATAGAGATGACTGGAACCGGCAATACTTATAAGGAGGCATTGATTTTTGATTTACAATACACTTGGCACTACAGGCATGAAAGTGTCAAAACTTTGCTTTGGCAGCTTGACTTTAGCAAAGTTTTGACACTTTCAT
>NZ_CALNCS010000176.1 GCF_937875145.1 Alkalibaculum bacchi
ACGGCGACCACCGAGATCTACACTCTTTCCCTACACGACGCTCTTCCGATCTTTTGCTGACCACCTGACCACCTATTTTTAAATTAAAAAAAGTCCCAAGTATTTGCTTCAGCAAATACTTGGGACGAATAAACGTAATCGCGGTACCACCCAAATTGATTTCTTAGAAATCCACTTTAACATATACCATCATATATGCCGTATTTGTAACGAGTCCAGTTCTCGTCAGCGCCTACTCTTTTCATTTCGGGCTGCCCTCAAAAGTCCATTCAACCATTCCCTGTATACTGCAATCACACCACCTGCAGCTCTCTAAAATACAATCAAAAAGTTTACTACTCTTTCTCAAAGGTTTCTGTTTATTTGTTTAATTTAATTCATTATATAATTATAGTCCTCTAATTGTCAACAGCTTTTTGATGTCTTTTGCGGAATGCTGAAAGCGGAACTTTTCTTGACGTAATGTGGAATTATTTCTTTCTGCATCCGTTCGAGTATTAACCGGCAAATAAAAAGGACCCCGGAGGGGCCGAATGCTAGAGACTAGTATTTGCTTCAGATTGTGTGTAGCTTCCAACTAAAAGGAATACCCGAGAGCTAGAGACTAAGGACTATGAACTAGCGACTATATTTACTCTAGTTCAAATTGACCTGTGTAAAGTCTATAGTATCTTCCCTTTCCTTCGATTAACTCGTCGTGAGATCCTCGTTCGATGATTTCTCCTTGTTCTAGAACCATAATCGCTTTAGAGTTTCTAATAGTGGAAAGCCTATGAGCTATGACAAATACGGTCCTGTTTTCCATTAATTTATCCATGCCTTCTTCAATAAGCTTTTCTGTTCTTGTATCAATAGAGCTAGTAGCCTCATCTAAAATCAAAACAGGAGGGTCCGCTACAGCGGCTCTTGCAATG
This sequence comes from Alkalibaculum bacchi, assembly GCF_937875145.1. GTDB lineage: Bacteria > Bacillota > Clostridia > Eubacteriales > Alkalibacteraceae > Alkalibaculum > Alkalibaculum bacchi_A. Next base: position 915 of record NZ_CALNCS010000176.1, read on the forward strand.
GAAAGGAGTTGTCTTTGACCTTGAGATAAATTTGTTCCATCTGCTGTCAGCATAGTTTCATATCCCTGAGGTAAGTGCCTAATAAAGGTATGAGCATTGGCTAATTTAGCTGCTGCAACAATCTCTTCATCTGTAGCATCTAATCGCCCGTAGCGAATATTATCGGCAACTGTTCCTGTAAACAAATGAGTATCTTGTAGTACAATTCCTAAAGATTGTCTTAAAGAATCTTTTTTAATATCTTTTATATTGATGCCATCATATGTTATTTTACCTGATTGGATCTCATAAAAGCGATTGATCAGATTGGTAATAGTGGTCTTCCCTGCTCCTGTTGAACCTACAAAGGCAATTTTTTGACCTGGTTTTGCAAAGAGGCTAATGTCTTTTAATATAACTTTCTCCTCATTATATCCGAATACTACATTTTCAAATCGAACATCACCTTTTAAAGGTACAAGCTTCTTTTCTCCATTTTCATTTGTTACTTCCCAAGCCCAACATCCAGTTTTCTTTTCTGTTGCTTTAATAGATTGATCTTCACAAATTTCTACTCTCTTTAGGATTACATTACCATCGTCTATTTCCTCTTTTTCTTCCATTACTTCTAGGATACGCTCTGCTCCTGCCAAAGCAGAAAGAATGGTGTTCATCTGTTGTGACATATGTGAAATTGGATGTGACACTTGCCTACTGTATTGCAGAAAGGAGACTAGTGTACCAATATCGAGCATGCCAGCAATAGCCATAATACCACCTACAGAACTGGTAAGTGCATAGTTCGCATAGGAAAGATTCCCTAAGGCAGGCATCATCATTCCTGCAAAAGTGTGGGCATTTGTGGCAGCTACTCTTAATTCTTCATTTCTCTTAGAGAACTCATTTATAGCTTTGTCTTCGTAGCTAAATACTTTAACTACCTTTTGTCCTTCCATCATTTCCTCAATATAACCATTGACCAAACCGAGTTTCTTTTGTTGTAGTGAAAAATAATATTTGCTTTTTTTACCTATTAATTGTGCCGTAAATAAAATCAAAGCAATCATTACTCCAGTTAATAAGGTCAGTATTGGGCTAAGGACAATCATCATAATTAAGACACCAAAAAACATAATGATATTGCTAATAACTCCTGCTAAACTATTATTGATGGCTTCACTAATCGTATCAATATCGTTTGTATAACGGCTCATCAAATCTCCATGACTATGGGTATCAAAATATTTCAAAGGCAAATCCTGCATTTTATGAAATAAATCTCGACGCATTTGAGCCACTGCATTTTGAGATATATGCACCATAATGCGAGCATAAGTATAGGAGCTTAACGCACCAATTAAGTAAATAGCACCTAAGAGCATGAGCATTTTTATAAGACCACTAAAATTTCCTGGTATAATATAATCATTGATAATAGGTTTTAAAAAATAGGAACCTGCAATCATGGCAAAACTACTCATAAACATACAAATTAATACAAAGACTAACAATATCTTGTACTTATTGACGTATTTCATTAAAAATGTAAGGGTCTTTTTAATGTTTTTTGGTTTTTGAAAATTATGTCTACCTGGTCCTTGTTTAGCCATCTATTGCAACTCCTTTCTGTTGAGATTCATATACATCCCGGTAAATTTCGCTGTCCTTCATAAGTTCTTCGTGATTTCCTATATTGGCAATCTTTCCATCATCTAAGACGATAATTTGATCTGAATCTTGGATAGAAGATATCCTTTGAGCGATAATGATTTTAGTTGTGTCTTTTAGTTCCTTACGGAAAGCTTCTCTTATTTTGGCATCTGTAGCCGTATCTACTGCACTAGTACTGTCATCTAGTATGAGAATTTTTGGCTTTTTAAGTAATGCCCTAGCAATAGTAAGTCTTTGCTTTTGCCCTCCAGATACATTGACACCACCTTGCTCAATATAGGTGTCATAGCTATCTTGAAACTTTTCAATAAACTCTTCGGCACAAGCTGCTTTACTTGCTAATCTCAATTCTTCATCAGAAGCCTTTTCATCTCCCCACCTAAGGTTTTCCGCAATGGTCCCAGAGAAAAGGGTGTTTTTTTGTAATACCATAGCAACTGCATCTCTTAAAGTATGAAGCTTATACTCACGCACATCATGCCCGCCTACCTTTACACTTCCACTTGCTGCTTCATACAATCTAGGTATAAGCTGTACTAAAGTACTTTTAGCTGAACCTGTCCCTCCGATAATACCTATTGTTTGCCCAGATTTAATATTTAAATTGATATTGGTCAAATTATATTCTTCACTGCCTTCGTCATATTTAAAATAGACATTTTCAAAAACCACATCCCCATTTTCCACTTGATAATCGTGAATACTATCATCTACAATTTCTGGCTCTTCTTCCAGAACTTCAAGGATACGTTTTCCACAAGCAATAGAACGAGAGAGCATAATGAATATAAAAGAAAGCATCATAAGAGACATTAGAATTTGATTGACATATGTGAGAAAACTTGTAAGCTTACCAACTTCTAGTTCTCCTATACTAACCATATTTCCTCCAAACCACAAAATGGCTATGATTGTAGAGAAGATGACTAACTGCATAATAGGCATATTTAATACGGTAAGACTAAAAGCTCTTTCTGAAGCTTTCATGAGTTCTTCATTGCTCTTATTGAATTTAGACTTTTCAAAAGCTTGGCGAACAAAAGATTTGACTACTCGAATACCTGTCAAGTTTTCCTGAACCGTCAGATTCATATCATCGGTTCTCTCTTGGAGTTTTGTAAAATAAGGTTTTACTCTACTGATAATTAAAAACAATGAAATCCCTAAAATAGGTATGCCCACAGCAAATACCAGCGCCAATTTTGCGCTAATAGTTACGGCAATAACCAAGGCAAATACCAACATAAATGGAGAACGAACTAATATCTTCATTCCTATGGTTACAGACATTTGCAATGCATTTACATCGCTTGTAAGCCTTGTGATTAACGATGCTGTACTAAATTTTTCAATATTTTTAAAGGAATAGGATTGTATTTTTTTAAACTGAGCTTCTCTTAACTCCGCTCCAAATCCTTGACCAGCTACAGCTGCAAACCGTGCTGCGCCTATTCCTAATATTAGTGCAACTACTGCTAATAGAACCATAATAATTCCCATTCGTATGGTATACTCTACATCTCTATTTTGTATTCCTACATCAACGATATAGGACATAACTAGAGGTATTAAGAGTTCAAATACGGCCTCTAAGGCAGAACAGGTCATTCCTAGAATGGTTGCACGCTTATAATTTCTTAAATACGGTGCAAATTTTTTTATCATACCTTCACCTCAACTTTAATACGCGCCAATCTATTATTGGTCGATTTAATTCCTTGATTACACCTAGTTCTCAAATAAACTTAAAACCTTATGGAACATAAGATTGAATGCCTTCAATCATCCTTCTAAAGATATCATTCATCATCTCTTCTTCATCTTCACTAATTTTTGAGAACATAGCTTGAATTATACTTGAAACATCTTTATCGCAAGCTTCAAGAGCCGCTCTTCCTTTTTCTGTAATGCTTATGCGATTGCATCTACAGTCTTCTTCGTCTTGCTCTCGAACGATAAATCCGTTTTTTTCCATGCGCTTTAGAGATGTGCCCATGGTGGATTTTGTCACATCTAGTTTTTTAGCCAATTCATTTTGAGTCATCCTAGGTTCTTTCATAAGGCACGTTAAAATATAGGGTTGACCTTTATGCAGCCCATGCTTATTTAATACCTTAACCAATGTGACATAATGGATTTTCATAAACTTTCCAATAAGTGTAACAGAACTCCTTTCGTCAAATTCACACTTCATGCTTATACCACCTTTATCTGCAAAATAGTAAGTCGAGTTACTAAAATTATACCACAAAAAAGGTATTTGTAAAATACCTTTAGTTTTAGGTGAATTTAAACCACCAAGATTCTTCGCTAGCGCTCAGAATGACAGAGTGAAAGCTATGCTCAGAATAACAGGGTAGGAGCTATGCTCAGGATAACAGGGTGAGAGCTAAGCTCAGGATAACAGGGTGAGAGCTAAGCTCAGAATGACAGGGTAGCTCAGTTGTGGGTCATCCTGAAGCGCAGCGAAGGATCTTAAGACCCAAAAGAAATACATAAGATGCCTTTGCTGACCACCTGGGAGTAATACCTAATTTATCTGCCAAAAGGCAGAGAAATTAGGTATTACCCCTGTCAAGGTTGGCGAGGTTTGTAGTGACTGTAAGGAGCTACAAGCCCGCAACCTACGACATACCACCTGACCACCTTTTATTGATCGTACTCATCTAAAAAGCTATATCGTTGACCTTGTTTTCGATAGCCAATAACCGTCTCCAAATTTACATTGTGAGCGCTAGCAAAGATATTTTGATCAATATGAGGATTGGTACGTCTGAATGGGGAGTAATCGTATGTAACTGGGGAACTATGTAACTGCTTTCATTTCCTCTCGCTTTGAACCGCCTCCATTATCTCCGAGAACACAGTTCTCAGTAAGGCGACAAGCACATTGGATAAATTGTAAGTCATTATATCTTTTCCACGCTAAAATATCTTCTTCTCTTACTTTGTACATAGGACGAATAAGCTCTATACCTTTAAAATTTGTGCTTATAAGCTTAGGCATCATGGTTTTAAACTCTCCAGCATAAAGCATGCTCATGAGTATGGTCTCAATAACATCATCAAAGTGATGTCCTAAGGCAATTTTGTTGCAGCCTAATTCCTGAGCATTCTTGTATAAGTAACCTCTTCTCATTCTAGCGCATAAGTAACAAGGAGAGTCGTCAATATCTGCCACAATATCGTAGATATCTGATTGGAATACCTTAATAGGAATATTCATAAGCTCTGCATTGTCAATAATCCGCTGCCTGTTGATATCATTGTAACCTGGGTCCATGACTACATATTCTAAATCAAAGTGAACTTTGCCATGTCTTTTTAATTCCTGCATGCATTTTGCCATAAGCATAGAGTCTTTGCCACCAGAGATACAAACAGCAATTTTATCCCCTTCCTGAATCAATTCATAATCATTAATCCCCTCAACAAACCTCTTCCAAATCTCTTTGCGATATTTTTTTATTATACTTCTCTCAATTAATTTATATTTTTCCATGTGTACCTCTTTTTTTGTTATTTACTTGTATTCTATTCGAGAATCATCTCTACTCATAGATCCCTAGAGCTTAGCCACTAGCGGCCAGCATTCAGCTATCAGTATTATAGCGACCTTCGGTGGCTGATGAGGAATAGTAGATGACTTTCATTGGCTTCCAGATGTTTTTCACTCACTACCTAATGTGTAGAGATCCTTCGCTACGCTCAGGATGACTTCTGCAGGAGCTAGGGTCATTACCTCGCCTGAAGGCGAGTTTGTTTTCCCGTCCAACCGTCCAACAAAACAACCGATCAACCAGATATAAAGTTCCGCTTTCCGCTGTCAGCTGTCCGCTCTTTACGTTTTTGCTGACCACCCGACCACCTGACCACCTGACCACCCTAAAAGAAAGTTCAACTTTCAGCTTCCAAAATATTCTTAAGACAACTCATAAACCGATTAATTTCCTCCTCAGTAGTAAGATGACTCAAACTGATTCTCAGCGTAGATAAAGCTCTCTTTCTATTATTCGTAAGAGCGTAAACAGGTCTTGAAGGTGTATTCATTGCACAGCATGCAGATTTTGAAGATAAGCATATGCCTTCTAAGTCTAAGGCTTGGACGATCTTTTCTGCTTTTATTCCTAAAAGACTTATGTTTAAAATATAAGGGCTTGCCTGTTCTGGACTATTAATCTCTACTTTAGGTAATTTTTTTAGTTCTGTACGTAGATCATTATTGAGCTTACTTACAGAACGATGCCTGCTCTCTACATTAAGAAAAGCTGTCTCTAACGCTTGTCCTGTTGCTGCTATAAGGGCTAAACTTGGCGTACCACTCCTATAAGGTGTAGTACTGATTCCACCATGTATCATTGGCTCTAACTCTATATGCTCCTTCTTGATTAGTATACCGCTACCATTTAAACCATAAAATTTATGGGGAGCAAATGTAATCATGTCAATGTTTTCAATAACAAGGGGAATCTTTCCTACTGCCTGAGTCCCATCTGTATGGAGGTGACAATTAGGATAGGCTTTAATAAGTTCTCCTAGTTTATTTATGTCTTGAATAATCCCTACTTCGCTATCTACATAGCAAATAGAGACTAAAATCGTGTCTTCTCTAAGAAGCTCCTTTAAATGTTCTATATCTATTAATCCATTGGGGAGAATATCTACATAATCTATTTCATAACCTCGATCTTTAAGATAACTCATCGGACCATTTACAGAAGAATGTTCTAAGTAAGTGGCGATAATATGCTTACCATGAGTTTTATATCTTTCCACAAGTCCCTTTATAGCTAGATTATTGGATTCGCTTGCACTAGAAGTGTAGATGATTTCACTTGATTTTACATGTAAGAGCTTGCTTATACGATCTGTTTCGTATTCTAATCGCTCCTTAGCTTGCTTTCCTAAGCGATGAGTAGAATTAGGGTTTGCAATATATTTTATAGATACCTCATTAAATGTGTTTAAGACCTGAGGGTCTACAGGAGTTTCTGCAGCGTAGTCTAAATATATCATTCACTTCGTCTCCATTTACTTTAATAAGTGCTAAGTGCACATACGAAAGTATAGCATAAGTGAAGGCTTGGCGCTAGAGTGAGCTTCTCCCACAATTTAGAATTATTTAAAACCTCTTAATGATGGTACACTCTCAAGCGTCCGCATGCACAGATCCTACTCCTCGCTTAGCATGACATGTGCAGGAGTTTAAGTCATTACCTCGCCCAAAGGCAAGTTCAGGTTTTATTTATCACCTACTAAAAAAAGCCCCTATGTAAAATAGGGACTCAAAACATAAGTTTTCGGCTTACATTGGCTTATAGCGATTAGTATTTTATAAACTTAGAACCTGGTACATTACAGATGTGACATTTTTCTGGAACTACCTTTTCAATATTTCCACATACTGGACATAAGTAATAGAAAATTTCTTCTTCTTGATCAATATTTTCAATTGCGTCTTTATACAAAGCCGCATGAACTTCTTCTGCTTTCATAGCAAAGGTAAAGGCTTGAACTGCTTTCTTATTGCCTTCTTCTTCTGCTTCTTTTATAAATTCTGGGTACATCGTTTTATATTCGTATGTTTCCCCTTCGATTCCATCTTCAAGATTTTCTAATGTAGATTTGACTTTTCCAGCAAGTTCGTATTCTTTTAAAGCGTGAAGTGTTTCAGCATCTGCTGCAACTTTAAATAATTTTGCTGCATTCTTTTTACCTTCTGTTTCTGCCTTTTTAGCATAGGCTTCGTATTTACGATTAGCTTGTGACTCGCCTGAAAATGCATCCATTAAGTTTTTAAATGTTTTACTATTTTCCATATTTAATCCTCCATATAATTATATTAACAAATATTACGCTGTTTTTTTATTACTACACTATATATACCACTATATATTCTTGATTAAACATAAATTTATCTTTTATCTAGAAATCTGTTTTTATTTCTTTTTTGCATAAATTCCAAAAAAAATTCCTCTGCTAAGCTTCCTGATTTAATTTCTTCCTTAGCTTCCTCTAAGGTGTACCATTTAGCATAGTCTACTTCTTTATGATCCATATTGCTCAAATCCGTAGAATCTACAGTACAAGAAAAGTTAATCATTAAAGTATTTGATTTTTCATAATACTTGGTCTTATTGTATTCATAGGAAACTACATCTAAACCCAACTCCTCTTTTACCTCTCGTATTAAAGCATGTTCTGCAGATTCTCCAAGATTGATATATCCAGCTACTAAAACATTTGACTTTTTTCCATACTGCTGTATTAATATCATTTTCTCTTGGGAAGAATCTAACACTTCTACGCTAACCGCCACATTAAACATAGGGTATCGATACATGTGACAAGATGTACAGAATGGAACATTTCCATCATCTCGCCTCCACTTGCTAGTCAATAGTGTACCGCATTCAAAACAATAACTCATATCACACTCAAACTTCCTCTACTATAATCTTTGACCCTTTTGACTCTTCGTGATTATCTACCTTGCTATAAAAACTTGATTTTTAAAATTTTCCTAGCCTACAAGATGAAAATTATTTATTGAAAAACTTCATAATTTATATTACCACAAATTGTTTCCAAATAAAAACAAGATCATAAACAAAATTTCCATCTGCGTTTACAGCTGTATTTTGATATAATAAACAGAACACCAAATAGGAGATAAGAATATGAATAGCAAATTAAGAAAACATAATATTATGCAAGAAAAAAAAATATATTTTTTTGAAAACTCCCCCTTCCAACTAAAGGTTCATTCAATAAAAAAATCCTCTGTACACTGGCATGACAATACAGTAGAAATCGTTCTCCCACTGAAAGGTTCTGTTAAAGTCACATCAGGATTTGAACGCCTGAATGTTGAAGAAGGAGATTTTGCATTTGTCAATCATAAGTACATCCATACGATAAGCAGTTCATCAGATGCTATTGTTGCTTCTATATATATCAATTTAAATTACTTTGAAGATCAATTTCCTTATATTAAATATATGTTCTTTAGAAGCAATACATTTGCTGATGAAGGATTTGAAATCGAAAGCACAAACTTCGAAGAAAATATAAGAAGAGAATATAAAATTAGATTTCGAAATGTTCTCATCAATCTTGTGTCCGATTATATAAATGCAAATTTTACTCCTGAATTGACTATTAAAAGGTATGAGCAACAGCTCATTTATGCACTAGTATATGAATTTGATTGGTTGCAGTTTATTAAAAAAAATGATGGCTTTGTTAGTTCTGTTCAATTAGATCGATATCATCGAATCTTACGGTATATAGACAAAAACTATGATCAAAAAATCACTCTAGAAGATATTGTAGCAGAAGAGTTTATCACAAAAAACTATTTTTCTCACTTTTGGAAAAAGGTTAATTCCTATAGTTTTCAAGCGCGAATTAATTACGAAAGAGCTATTAAATCAGAGCTTTTTCTGTTTTCAGATATGAACATTTCCGATATATCAGACAGATGTGGTTTCTCAGATGTAAAGTATTATTACAGAAGCTTTAAAAGATGGTATGGGTGTAAGCCTTTAGAATATAGAGCTAAATATTATGAATACATAGAAAAGGGCCTCGATTTTAAAGAAATCGACTTCAAGGATGTTAAGGGGGTTTTCTACAACTATGTAAATAATTACTTTATGATTAGCTGCCATTATGATAATCAGCAGGATATATTATCATCTGTTGAAAATTACCTAAAAATTCGTCATACTTACGCTTTAGCAAAATACATGGATACAAATGAACCCATAAATATTGCTATTAATCCCTTTAGTAGTAATAATTTTCATATTGATGAAGAAGATATCTTCTT